>JAFOJR010000097.1 GCA_017420125.1 Oscillospiraceae bacterium
GATGCTCTTCATGATAGACAGGCAGATGTCCAGTCCGATGAAGTCGCCCAGAGAAAGGGGACCCATGGGATGGTTTGCGCCCAGGCGCATAGCGGTGTCGATATCTTCAGCAGTTGCCACATTGGTTTCCAGCAGGCCAATGGCCTCGTTGATCATGGGGATCAGGATTCTGTTGACCACAAAGCCGGGAGCTTCTGCAACTTCAACAGGTTCTTTGCCGATGGCAATGGACAGTTCTTTCACTGCGTTGTAGGTTTCGTCAGAAGTCTGGATGCCGCGGATGACTTCGATGAGCTTCATGACGGTAGCAGGATTGAAGAAATGCATGCCGATAACCTTGTCCGGACGGTCTGTGCCAGCAGCGATCTCCGTGATGGAAATGGAGGAGGTATTTGTGGCAAAGATGGTTTCGGGTTTGCAAATTTCAGCCATTGCGTTAAAGAGGGTGTTTTTCACTTCGATGTTTTCTGCGATGGCTTCCAAAACCAGATCGGCGTCAGCAGCCAGATTCATATCGGTGGTAAAAGTAAGGCGGCCCCAAATGGCGTCCTTTTCTTCTGCGGTCATACGTCCCTTGGAGACGAGCTTATCCAAACTTTTGGTGATCTGGCCCATTGCTCTGTCCAGAGAGGGTTGGCGGCGATTGTGAAGAACAACGGTCAGACCGTTCTGGGCAAAGGACAGCGCAATATTGGTACCCATGGTGCCGGCGCCGCATACCACAACTTTTTTCATGCTAAATTTCCTCCGTTAATACTAATTATTTATGATTTTTATTTATATATAATTGGGGCGCCGGGTCATCTGCCCAAGCAAATGACCCGGCGATTTCAAACTGAATGGTATAAAAAACCTTATTTATTCTTGATGGTTCTTTCTTTTCTCTTGTTGTTGAAAGCATTCATGCATTCTGCCTTGTCTTCGGTGGAGAAGCACAGACCGAAAGCTTCTGCTTCGATGGCCAGACCGGTGTTGATGTCAGCCTGCATACCCTTGCGGATGCACAGCTTTGCCTGACGAACAGCAACCTGAGGCATAACAGCAATGGATTCTGCCAGAGCCATAGCAGCGTCCATCAGTTCTTCAGCGGGAACAACTTTGTCAACCAGGCCGATTTCCAGAGCTTCTGCCGGAGTGATCTTTCTGGTGGTGAGGATCAGTTCCATAGCCTTGCCATAGCCAACGATACGGGGCATTCTCTGGGTGCCGCCGAAGCCCGGGGTGATGCCCAGACCAACTTCGGGCTGACCGATGGTTGCCTTTTCGTTTGCAGCAGCAATACGGATATCGCAAGCCATCATCAGTTCGCAGCCGCCGCCCAGTGCGAAGCCGTTTACAGCAGCGATAACGGGCTTATCCAGATTTTCGATCTGCAGGAAGGTCTTGTTGGCCAGTGCAGCGAAGGTCTGGCCTTCCACAGCGGTCATGGTTTCCATTGCAGAGATGTCAGCGCCAGCAACAAAAGCGCGGCCGGTACCAGTCAGAACGACAACATAGATTTCATCGTCGTTTGCAACTTCGGTGAAAACTTCTGCCAGGTCCTTCAGGACGTTAGCGTTCAGAGCGTTGAGCTGCTTGGGGTTGTTAACTGTTACAATTCCTACATTGCCTTTTTTTTCCAATAATGCGTTAGTAGCCATTTGTGGTGTTCACTCCTTAAAAATTTGTTATGGTAGAACGCGAATCAATTGCAAACCCACGGCATTCCAAAAGCGTCCGTCCTGCATCCGACACAGATTGCCCGGAGGAAAGGAAGACGGTTTCCGTGCCGCCTTTTACAGCTGATTCCCGCTCCATTTAAACAATGAAACATTACCGTATATTTGAGTATATCCCCTTTATGCGAAAGAATCAAGTCTTTTCCAAGGAAAACAAAGCAGAATTTTCAAAATTTTTCTCACAGCAGGATAAAATAAAAAGGGAAAGACCTCTTTTTATTCTCTTCTGCCGTGAAATGAAAAAAACAGAGACAGAAAAGAAAGAAGGAAGGATTGACAAGGGGAAATCCGCCCGATATAGTATATGACAAGTTGTCACATATCTGGCGGATTTTGCGCAAAGGGCACATGGGAAAGCAGGTGAAAAGATGCCCAGCCAGACATTCTATAATTTATCTTCAGCCAAGCAGGAAATGCTGCTTGCAGCGGCCAGGGCAGAATTTGCCAGAGTTCCTTTTCGGGAGGCGTCGATCAATCAGATCGTCCGCGCGGCGCATATCTCCCGCGGCAGTTTTTATATGTTTTTATATGTATTTCCGCGGCAAGGAAGAACTGTTGTTTTACCTGATGAAAGATATTTGTTCTGCGGCGCTGCGCATCGTGGAAAAGCAGCTGGAGGAGAGCGGCGGCGACCTGTTTTCCGTCCCGGCGGCTTTGTATGACTTTGTTATGGCACAGTGCAAAAAAGAGGATGCGGATTTTTTCCGTCATATATCTGAGGTGATCCATTGGGAATTCGACGGCGGTTCCAGGACGTTTCTGGATGAGGTGATACAGCCTCGGAACACCGAACAGCTGCAGCGAAAAATTAACCTGTCCGCTCTGTCTTTGCAGAGCGTTCAGGATTTGACGGATCTGACGGTTATTTTAATATCTGTGACCCTGCGGGCGGTCATCGGCGGGCTGCTGGATCAGGGAAAACGAAAAGAAATCCGACAGCGGCTGGAAAATCAGATCTGTATTTTAAAGCGGGGCGCAAAGACTGCGCATACACAAGAGGAAACACAGGAAGGAGTTTGGGGAAATGGCTGAGAAAAAGCAGGGGGGCGAACCGTTTGATCCAAGAGTGGAAATCGGCCAGACTGTAGAAGAAATTCTTTTGGGCGAA
>JAFOJR010000098.1 GCA_017420125.1 Oscillospiraceae bacterium
CTCCGGGCGGAAAAATTTTGCCTTTTCCGATGGAATATACTATAATAAAAAGCACATCTCAGTTTCTGAAAAAAGGGGGGTGGACAACATGACGCCGTTTCGGCAGTCCATTTCCGCGCTGAAGGGGATCGGAGAAAAGAAGGCCGTCCTGTTCCACCGTCTGGACATTTTCACAATCGGCGATCTTCTGACTCATTTCCCCCGCGCATACGAAGACCGCACCGTCTGCCGCTCCATTGGGGAAGCGCCGGGGGATGCACCCTGCTGTGTTTCCGCCGTGGTCATTACGCCGGCGCGCCATACGAAACTGAAACACGGGCTGGAGCTCTCCAAGCTCACTGTGGCGGATGACTCCGGCCGCCTTGCCATCACTTTTTTCAATCAGCGGTACGCAGCCGACTCTCTCCTCCTGGGCCGGGAATACGTTTTCTACGGCACAATCGAAGGAGTCGGCAGCCGGAAACATATCACAAACCCTTTGTTTGAGGCATCGGAAGCGCCGCCCTTTTTTACCCGCCGGATTGTCCCCGTCTATC
Source organism: Oscillospiraceae bacterium (assembly GCA_017420125.1). Taxonomy (GTDB): domain Bacteria; phylum Bacillota; class Clostridia; order Oscillospirales; family Oscillospiraceae; genus RGIG529. The sequence continues at coordinate 537 of JAFOJR010000098.1, forward strand.
CGCTCACTGCCGGCCTTACCAACAGAGCGTTTTCCCGCTTCGTTGCGCAGGCGCTCGCTCTCACAGACGGCCGGATTCCCGAGCCTGTCCCGGACGCGCTGCGTTCCCGCTATCATCTGGCCCATAAATCATTCGCCCTGCAGGCCATTCATTTTCCCGCCTCAATGGAAGCGCTTGAACTGGCGCGGCGGCGGCTGATCTGGGAAGAGTTCTTTCGCTTTTCTCTGGCCCTGGGCCGCTTGAAGCAGCGTCATACAGATACGGCGGGGATCCCCATCCCCCCCGTTTCGCTGGAGCCGTTTCTGCAGGCGCTGCCCTTCTCCCTCACCTCTGCCCAGCGGCGGGTCATTCATGAAATCGCAGAAGACTGTGCTTCGGGGCCGCCCATGCGGCGGCTGGTGCAGGGGGACGTGGGTTCCGGCAAGACCATGGTGGCGGCGGCGGCTGTTTATCTGGCCGCCAAAAACGAAATGCAAACTGCCTTTATGGCCCCCACAGAGCTTTTGGCCCGTCAGCATTTTCATACCATCTCCCCCCTGCTGCAAGCCTGCGGCATTTCTGTCGGGCTTTTGACAGGTTCCATGCGGCCCAAAGAGAAACACGCTGTGCTGCAGGCGCTGGAAAGCGGCGAAATATCTCTTTTGATCGGTACCCATGCCCTGCTGTCCGAACGGGTTGCCTTTTCCCGTCTGGGGCTCGTCATCACAGATGAACAGCATCGGTTTGGGGTGCAGCAAAGGGCTTCTCTGGCGGAAAAGGGGCAGTCCCCGCATGTTCTGGTGCTCTCGGCCACGCCCATTCCCAGAACGCTGGCATTGATTTTATACAGTGACCTGGATCTTTCCATTGTGGACGAATTGCCGCCGGGACGGCAGCCGGTAAAAACCTTTTTTGTCGGGGAAAACAAGCGGGCAAAGCTGTATGAATTTGTGCGGAAAACCGTATTGGAAGGCCGGCAGGCCTATTTTGTCTGCCCCACCATTACGGAAAAGGAAGAATCCGCTTCTGAAAGGAAGGCAGTGAAACAGTATACGGAGCTCCTGCAGCGGGACATTTTCCCTGGTCTGCGCATCGGATGCATCCATGGCCAGATGGCCGCCGGGGAAAAAGAGCAGGTCATGCAGTCTTTTTCCGAAGGCGGGCTGGACCTTTTAATCGCTACAACCGTGATCGAAGTGGGGGTGGATGTGCCCAATGCCGCGCTGATGATTGTGGAAGATGCGGAGCGGTTCGGCCTGTCTCAGCTTCACCAGCTGCGGGGCCGCGTCGGCCGGGGCGCCCATGAGTCTTATTGCTTTCTGCTCTCCTCCCACCCCTCGGAAGAAACCCGCGCCCGCCTGCGGGCCCTTTGCAAATCCAACGACGGGTTTCAAATTGCCGAAGCGGACTTAAAGCTCCGGGGGCCCGGGGACTTTTTCGGCGTCCGTCAGCACGGAATGCCCAAGCTGAAAATCGGCAGCCTGCCTCTGGACCTGCCGCTGCTGCAGGAAGCCCAAAGCGCCGCCGCCGAACTTCTGGCCCGGGATCCGCATCTCACGGAGCCGGAGCATCTGTGTCTGCAGAAAACCGTTTCTGCGCTGCTCTCCCAAATGGAAGGCGGTTTCAGCTGAACAATTCCCTTTGCCAAAAAAATCAGGAAATGAAGAATAGATAAATAGAATAGAAAGGAACGAACTGTTATGACCAGAATGGAGCACACCAAAAAACTGCGGGCAGATCAAACACGCCATTACAACTGCTGTCAGGCGACTCTCCTGCCTTTCTGCGAGGAATGCGGGCTGGAGAAGGAAGCGGCCATGAAAATCGCCGCCAGCTTCGGGAGCGGCATGAAGCACGGTTCCACCTGCGGCGCCGTCACAGGCGGGCTGATGGCGCTGGGCCTTTGCGGGGCGGATGACAAAAAAACCGCTTCGTTTTTGCGGAAGTTCAAGGAAAAAAACGGCTCTCTCCTCTGCGCGGAGCTTTTGGCCGCCAACGCGAAAAACGGCGGGGATAAAAAGACCCATTGCGACAACAAAGTATTCGACGCAGTCCAGATGGTGGAAGAACTGCTGTAAAGAAAACAAAAAAACGGACGGCTGCATGATTGCGGCAGTCCGTTTTTTGTTGTGGGGAGAAAACTGGCAAAACCCGTCAGGATAAAACTGCCCGCAATTCTTTGCAAAAGGCCCTTGCTTTTTTTGCCTTGAGCAGTTATAATGACAACGATGTTAGTGATGCCTAACTTCTGTATGTCATTTTTCGCTGCCCTGTGCAGACAG
>JAFOJR010000099.1 GCA_017420125.1 Oscillospiraceae bacterium
GAGCCAAAGTACAGGAATTGGGTTGTCTCTCGCACGACGGATTGTGGTGGAGCAAAACGGCATTGTGGAAGCTCAAAACAGGCCTGAGGGCGGCGCAAAATTTTCCGTCCGTTTTTATAAGCAAATCATATAAAGGAGCAGATTCCAAGTGACGAAATTGTCATAAGAAAGTCACCGAAATGTCATCTCATGCTGTTATGCTGATTTCATCTCAAGTCAAGGAGGGAGACACGATGGAATTATTGCGCGTGGAACACCTAAGTAAAACATACGGGACAGGTGAAAATCTGGTGCGGGCATTGGATGATGTTTCCTTTTCTGTTCAAAAGGGAGAATTTATAGCAATTGTTGGTCCGTCCGGGTCGGGAAAATCTACTTTGCTGCATATTTTAGGCGGGGTAGATCAGCCTACATCGGGAAAAGTATTTCTGGATGGCAAAGATGTTTATGCACAAAGCGACACGGAACTGGCTATTTTTCGCAGAAGAGAAGTCGGATTGATTTATCAATTTTACAATTTGATTCCCGTGTTGACAGTGACGGAAAATATCACATTGCCGATTTTACTGGATGGACGAAAAGTGAATGAAGAGCGACTGAATGAACTTCTCACGGTTTTAAAACTGCATGGCCGCGAAAAACATTTGCCAAATCAATTGTCTGGCGGACAGCAACAGAGAGTTTCTATCGGGCGTGCCCTGATTCACGCACCATCTGTTGTGTTGGCAGATGAGCCAACAGGCAACCTGGACTCTAAAAACAGCCAAGAGATTGTAGCGCTTTTAAAGTTTTCCAACCGAGTATATCATCAGACACTTTTAATCATTACCCATGATGAAAAAATTGCGCTGCAGGCAGACCGAATCATTTCGATTGATGACGGAAAGATTGTCCGGGATGAGGTGATTCGAACATGAATATTCTTCAACGTTTTACCGGCAGAACGTTGCAGATCAGCCGTACAAGAACCATTGTCACCATTGTGGGAATTATTTTATCAGTAGCAACCATTACAGCCGTTACCACATTTATTTCCAGCCTGCGCACGTTTTTGATTGATTTCGTTACAGAGACAGAAGGCGCATGGCATGGCGCAGTGTTAGATACAACGGAAGAACAAAGAGAAATCATATTTGACAGTGACGCAGTGAAAGCCAGCGGTGTTTGTCAGGAAGTTGGTTATGCCAAATTGACTCATCTGGAAGATAAAGCAAAACCGTACCTTTACCTGGCCGGCGTTGATGACGGTTTTCAGGATGTGGTCTCTATTCGAATTACCCGCGGGAGAATGCCACAGACAAGCCATGAAATCTTAATTCCGGAACATCTGCTTTTTTCTGATGCGGAAACAAATTATCCCATAGGCGGAGAACTGAAATTAGAAGTGGGAAAACGGCGGCTTCCTGACAGCAATGAAAATTTAACCCAGCAAAACGGCTATCTTGCATCGGATGATGGTGAAGGGGAAGTATTTGTTCCGGAAAAGGAGCAAAGATATACGATTGTTGGATATTATAAACGTCCCTCCTTTGAACCGTATCTCGCGCCAGGGTATACGGTGCTGACCAAGTTAGAAGGCGAGATATCGGGAAGTGCAGACTGTTATCTTCAGATGAAAAATCCAAAGCAAATATATGCATTTTCCCAGGATAATTTTAAAAATGATCAAGTGGAATACCATTATGAGCTTCTGCGGTTTATCGGAGCTTCCAATGATGAAACCTTTAATGTGGTGCTGTATCACCTTGCTTTTATTTTAATTATCATCATTATGAGTGCATCCATTCTTTTGATTTACAATGCATTTTCCATCTCTGTCAGTGAGCGAACCAGGCAATTCGGCCTGCTCTCTTCTGTGGGAGCAACCAAGCGGCAGATTAAACAAAGTGTTTTGTATGAAGGGATTGTACTCAGCACAATTGGGATCCCTTTGGGCATTTTGGTAGGGATTGCCGGAATAGGAATTACGCTGAAACTGACAGCAGGTCTTTTTGCCCGATTTATTCCGGAAGGAAGTGATGCAGCGCTTCATCTGTCCGTTTCATGGATTGCAATAGCAGTTGCTGCTGTGGTAGGGGTTATTACCGTTTTGTTGTCTGCTTATTGGCCGGCGAAGCGTGCAGTACGCCAGTCGACCATTGATTCTATCCGGCAAACGAAAGACATTAAACTAAGCACCAGGCAGGTCAAAACCTGGAGAATAACATATCGCTTGTTTGGGTTTGAAGGAATGCTGGCACGGAAAAATTTTAAACGAAGCAAAAAAAGATATCGCACAACAGTGATTTCTCTTTTTGTCAGTATTGTTTTGTTCATTTCTGTCAGCAGTTTTTGCGCGTATATGA
>JAFOJR010000100.1 GCA_017420125.1 Oscillospiraceae bacterium
AAAGTCAATCAGATCCAGCCGGGCCGCTTGAAAACGGTCTTTCAATACCTGGTTGATCTTTTGCGCATATGCGGCGATTTGCGCCAGTTCTGTTTCTGTCGCCCAACCCATGGCCAAAATATGAGAATCATTTACCATCGGATCTCCCAGCGCATCGTTTTTATAGCAGTATTCTATTACCGGACGGCGCAGTGTCGTCCCCTCCGCTACGCCCAGCCGCTTTGCCAGCGAACCGGCCGCCACGTTTCGCACCACAACCTCCAGCGGAATAATTGTCACCTGCCGCACCAGCGTTTCCCGCTCTGACACCTGCCGGACAAAATGGGTAGGAATTCCCTGTGCCTCTAATTGCTGCATTAAATAATTGGTAATGGTATTGTTGACAATTCCCTTGTCCTTGATACTACCTTTCTTCTTCCCATTAAACGCTGTGGCGTCGTCTTTATAGGAAACCAAATATAGTCCATCTTCTGATGTCCGGTAAACCTTTTTTGCTTTCCCTTCATACAATTGTTCTCTCTTTTCCATGATTCCCCTCCTGCTTGCTGTGCCTGATTTGGAAAAACAAAAACTGTGCCACGCCTTTATCGGAGCCGACACAGTTTTATCGTTCTTATATCCATACAACAGATGCTCTGGCAGAAAGATGCACAGATGCAGAGATGCCGTGATGCCGTGTTTTTTGAGAAGCCGGCCGCATCCAACTGCAGAGAGCCTGATCTTTTGTTCTTTGTCTCTCTGTCACACACTTCATGTTCTGCCTCCATCTGACATATTGTTTTACCTTCCCTGCATTTTAAAGGTAAAACCCACGCATATTTTATTTTATTTTCATCTTTTTTGCAAGTTGTTCTTTATGCTAATTCACAATTTCAGCGTTGTCAACAATCCTTTCCCCTTCCAGTCACAGGAGATTGTGAATCCTGCAAGCAGTCCGTTTCTTTTTTTGCAGCAGAGGAACTGCCTGCACCATAGCCTGTGCAATCAGCCAATGGCCTGCTGCGCTGAGATGAATTCCGTCCAAACAGAAAAATTTGCTCCATGTTTTTTCTGCAGAAAAGCCGTACGAACATCAAACCCCGGTGCGCGGGAAGACGGAACCTTTTTCTGCTGCTGTCAAATACAGGAGATAGATAAAGCACCCTGCCAAAGGCAGGGTGCTTTTCTTTTTCACTGCTCCCGGAATCGGGCCAAAAAATCTTTTGTGCTCTGCATTTTGGGATTGCCAAACAGTTCCTGAGGCGGCCCTTCTTCACAGATGACACCGTCTGCCATGTAGACCACATGGCTGGAAACGTCTCGGGCAAAGGCCATTTCATGGGTCACCACCAACATGGTCAGCCCTTCTTTGGCCAGTGCACGCATGACTGTCAAAACCTCTCCCACCATCTGGGGATCCAGCGCAGAAGTGGGTTCGTCAAACAGCAATACTTCCGGTTCCATCGCCAGCGCTCTGGCAATGGCTACCCGCTGCTTTTGCCCGCCGGAGAGCTGCCGGGGCTTTGCGTTGATATACGGCGCCATACCTACCTTACCCAGATAGTACAGTGCCGTTTCCCGGGCGGCTTTCCGTTCCTTTTTCAGCACCTTTAACATTCCCACCATGCAATTATCCAACACTGTCATGTTATTAAATAAATTAAAATTCTGGAATACCATTCCCACTTTTGCCCGATAAGGCGCCACGCTGACTTCGGTCCGGGTCAGAATATTTTCCCCCCGATGGAGAATTTCCCCGCTGGTTGGTGTCTCCAGAAGATTGATGCAGCGCAGCAAGGTGGACTTTCCGGAACCGGATGCGCCGATGATGCAGGTAACATCTCCTGTGTGAACAGAAAAGTTAATGTCCTTTAAAACTTCGTTTTTTCCAAAGGACTTGCTCAAGTGGCGGATTTCCAATACGGCTTCTCCGTTCATTTTCTGTCTCCCCCTTCTGCATCTTCATCGGTGTATCCTCTGCCGGGATAATTATATAGACCGCTGGTATGAGCCAACGTATCTGTAGAAGCCAAGTCATAGCTGTCCGGCCCGTCCATTTTCCGTTCCACAGCCCGCAGAATACGGGAGAAGGTAACGGTAAGGATCAGGTAGACCACCATGGTAATGGCAAAAGTTTCAAAATAAGTATAATAAGTGCCCGCAACCGACTTACTGGCAAAGAACAGTTCCACGACGCCGATCACGGAAAGCACGCAGGTGTCTTTGATATTGATAATCAGGTTATTGCCGATTTGCGGCATAATATTTCGCATCGCCTGCGGCAGAATGACGGACCGCATTGTTTGCCAATGGGTCATGCCGATGGCTTTTGCTCCTTCGGCCTGTCCCGGATCAATGGATAAAATCCCCCCTCTGGTGGTTTCTGCCATATAAGCTCCGGTATTGATGGAGACAATGATAATTGCTGCCAGCCAAATGCTGATGTCTAACCCGGCGTATAGCAGCCCGTAATAGATAAACATGGCCTGTACCATCATCGGTGTGCCGCGGAACACTTCCACATATGCATACAAAATGCCTTTGATGGCCGTAATCAAGACACGCTTCACAGACCATTTTTTCTGATCCACCGGGATGGTTTGTACAGTGCCCACAAGAAGTCCAATTACACAGCCAATTGCCGTACTCACCACAGCAATCAGCAGCGTAGACCCGGCGCCTCGCAAAATAGACATTCCATATCGCTGAATGATAAATAAGATTCTCTCTAAGAATCCTGATGGCAATGACATAACAATCGTCTCCTCTTTTCAGACTATATGGGCGCCGCAGAAACTCTTTGGCGCCCATACAACATATACATAAGTTCAAGCATCAACTGATTCCAAAAATAAATCAAAAAATCTGCCTTTGTACTCTGTTTGTCCCTTTTTTGTCCCTGTTAATTGGACAGAGGCTGTGCAGCAATGGCTTCATCCATCATCGCATTAAAATCAGCTTCCGTCATGGTAGACAAAACGCTGTTCATAGCGTCAGTCAGTTCGGTGTTGCCTTTCTGGACAGAGATTCCGATGTTGATTTCTTCCTCGGAAACCTGGAAATCATCATCAGAACCGGTGAAATCCAGAACGGTCATGTTGGGATATGCGATGCAGGCTGCTTTTGCAGTAGGCATATCAGTGACAACCAAGTCAACTTTTCCAGAATCCAGCGCAACTAACATTGCGGGAGCAGATTCCATTGCAGGCTGGATGTTGGCATCTTTGATCTGGGGCAGGCAAACATCATACCATACCGTGTTGATCTGAGACGTAACCTTGGCGCCAGTCAGATCGGCAACACCTTTCGCCGCTGCATATTGGCCGTCTGCCTTGGTGAGACCGACAATGGAAGCATAGTAATACGGCTCGGTGAAATCTACTGTTGCCATTCGTTCAGAGGTGATAGACTGGCCGGCAATCGCGCAATCGATCTTTCCGGACTGAACTGCAATAGGCAGAGAATCCCAATCCAGCTTATAGATTTCCAGATCCCAATTCAACTTTTCACAAATGAGCTTTGCCATCATTACGTCGTAGCCATACGCGTAATCCTGGCTGTCCACAATGGGAACAGCGCCATTAGAATCATCGCTCTGTGCCCAGTTGTAGGGAGCATAAGCGCATTCCATACCTACACGCAGGACCTTCCGCTCACCGTCCGTGTTTGCTGCTGCAGAGGGCTCTGCAGAAGCCTCTGTGGTGGGTTCTGCGGATTCTTCCGTTCCGCCGGTGCCGCCGCCGCAGGCACATAAAGCCAGCAGCATCATCAGAGAAAGCGCCAACGCAATCATACGTTTCATTTTCATACTTTCCATACTCCTTTTTCCTGAATTTTCTATCTTGATTTCAAAATAGACAAAAGAAAAGCCATGTCACCTCATCCGCTGAAGCACACATGGCATAAGCTTGCGGCATTGCCGCATCAGTTCCCATGATAGCGCTCCACAGTTGTGGCAGTGCGCCGAATCTTTTCCGACGCCCCAGCGCGGCAGTTCCAGGTACAGCTGCCATGCTTCGGCCGACATCCCTTTAACCTGCAGCGGGTACCTACCCTTGCTGCAGACGACTCATGATGCCCGCGCCTCTATCATGTTCGATATGATTTTCCTTTTTTATTATGTATTGGTTTAAACTTACCATGGTTTTCGTCTTCTGTCAACCGTTTCCCATGGAATCTCACAGATTCTGCCTTTTTCTATCTTTTCCCCGCAGGATATGCGAAAAGCCGTCGCTTTTCAGCAACGGCTTTTCGTGTCCTTTTTCTTATATTTCCTGCCGCAAACGGGCAATTCCTTTTTGCAGCTCCGTAAACAGCAGCATTAAAACACACAAACCCAAAATTTCCAGCCATTGCAGCCCCGGGATAACACCCAGGCCGAATAGCGTCCGCAGCGGCGGCAGCAAAACGACAATCAGCTGCAGCACAGTGGAAGCACCCAAAGCCAGCCACAACACGGGATGTTTTTTTGCTTTCATTCGGAAAACAGACAATCTCTCTGACTGGAATCCCAATGCAGCAAACAACTGAGCCATTGCCAATGTTACAAAAGCCATACTCATACCGATTTCCGGAGAAAAACGACAACCCAGCAAAAAAGCGACAATGGTAAGCAGCGCTTCAAAGGCGCCGGTCAGCGCAATACGGAGCCACTCCCGTCCCGTGAAAAACGGAATGGATTTGTCCCGCGGCTTTCGCTCCATCACACCATCTTCTTCCGGTTCTATGCCCAACGCCAGCGCCGGAAGAGAATCCGTTACCAGATTGACCCATAAGATATGCACAGGGTTTAAAATCCGCCAGCCTGCCAAAGTGGCCACCAGCATGGTCACTACTTCACCGGCATTGGAGGACAGCAGGAATCGAACCGCCTTGTGGATATTGTCAAAAATCCGTCGGCCTTCCCGCACAGCAATTACAATCGTAGCAAAATTGTCATCCGTCAAGATCATATCCGATGCGCCTTTGGAAACATCGGTTCCTGTGATTCCCATGCCGACACCGATATCTGCCGCCTTCAGTGCTGGAGCGTCATTGACACCATCGCCGGTCATAGCCACAACCTTGCCTCGCTTTTGCCACGCAGCCACAATTCGGCTTTTATGCTCCGGCGCCACCCGAGCAAAAACTGCAATATCCCGAATCTGATCGTATAACTCCTGATCGCTCATGGCTTCCAATTCCACACCGGTAATAACCCGCCGGCCATCTCCCAGGATACCCAACCGTCCGGCAATGGCAGCTGCCGTAATTTTATGGTCTCCCGTAATCATTACAGGCAGGATGCCTGCTTTTCGGCAGGTTTCAATGGCACGCTTGGCTTCCTCCCTGGGCGGGTCGATCATGCCCACCAAACCGCAGAATACCAATCCGCTTTCCGTCCCTGCCTGATCTGCCGGGTTGAAAGACGCCGCTTCTATGTCTTTATAGGCAAACGCCAGCACGCGCAGTGCCTGTTGCGCCATTTCCTCGTTGGCTGCCGCAATTTCTTCGATGCTGCCCATCCGGATTTCCGCGCCGTCTTTCAAGCGGCGGCTGCACCGAGACAACAGCACATCCGGTGCTCCTTTCACCAACACACGCAGCTTTCCATCGGGCAGCGCCCGAACCACAGTAGACAGTTTCCGATCGGAGTCAAAGGGAAACTCACCTGCTCGCACTCTCGCTTTCACCGCGTCCACGGTGCAGACGTTTTGGGCCAGCAGATAGTCCAGCAGTGCCGTTTCCGTAGGATCTCCCACAAACTGTCCGTCATCGCTGGGTGTCCCGTCGTTGCAATGGAGCATGGCCTCAAACAGATGATCCGGCGCTTCTTCGCCGGTCCAAATCTGCTGAACCGTCATTCGATTCATAGTCAACGTCCCGGTTTTGTCGGAACAAATCACTTGGGTAGAGCCCAATGTTTCCACTGCCGGCAATCGGCGGATAATGGCACCCTGGTCTGCCATGCGGCGCATTCCCATGGCCAAAACAATGGTAACTACCGCCACCATGCCCTCTGGAATGGCAGCCACCGCCAGAGAAACCGCCGTCAAAAACATGTCAATAGCCGTTCGGCCGGACAGAAGCCCTGCCGCAAAAATGACAACAGCAACGCCGATAACACCGATGGAAAGCACGTTGGAAAGCTGGTTCAGCTTTTTTTGCAAAGGAGTACTTTCTGTCTTTCCGCCGGACAGCTGATGGGCGATTTTGCCCATTTCCGTCTCCATGCCTGTAGCGGTCACTACGCCGGAAGCGCGGCCATATGTAACAGCTGTTCCCATATAGGCCATATTGATACGGTCTGCCAGCGGCACGTTCAAATCTTCCACCACGGCAGCGCTCTTCTCCGCAGGGAGCGACTCGCCGGTAAGGGCTGATTCTTCCACTTTTAACGAATGACAGGTAACAATGCGCAAATCCGCCGGAACACTGTCCCCCGCTTCCAAGAGAACCAAATCTCCCGGAACCAATTCAGCTGCCGGCAGTTTCATCGTCGCACCATCCCGCACTACTTTCGCAAAAGGTGCAGCCATTTTTTCCAAAGCTTCCAATGCCGCTTCCGCCCTGGCCTCCTGTACCGTCCCTAATATGGCGTTTAAAACAATCACTATGGCGATGATGCAGGCATCCACCCATTCTCCTAAAAAACCGGAAATTAACGCAGCGGCAATCAGGACCCATATCATAAAGTCCATAAATTGTCCCAGAAAAATGCTGAAAACACTTCGCTTTTTCCCTTTTTTCAACTGGTTCGGTCCAGATTGTTCCAGCCGTTGTTTGGCCGCTTCTGCCGTCAAGCCAGCCGGGCCGGTTCCCCACACCGCAAGAACGGCGCTCGTCTCCTGTGTGTGCCAGAATTTCTGTTCCACTAACTCATTCCCTACCCTTCTTTTTGCTTGCTTCGCTTTGCAGTGTTCCTTTTTGTAACGGTTGTTTTCAGATGATGTGTTATTATAGTACGCCAATCTCTTCCTGTCAATTCAGACGAAACACCATTGCGAACCTCGTTTTGCTCTCCATACACATTTACAATTTATTCACGATTTTTTCAAACTTTGCTCTTATTTATCCGTTATGATACAATCATCCCCAATAGGGATGTACGATGAAACTGTAAAAACCAGAATCAGTTTCAAGTATCATAATACCCTCCCAACTTCATATTCATCAAAACTCTGTAAACAGAACAACACGAGACATTTAGGGCTGCCTTTCTCCCCCGATTGGCAGTCCTTTGTCTGTTATTTTCCCCCTCCGTATGGTTTCGCTCTTTGTGTGAGCGCCCAGATTTTCGTCATGGAAAAGCCTTCCCGCGTATATAAATAGAAAAACAGACCATATCGGAGGGGGAGATGTTTTATATGGCAATGTCTTTCATCTGGGTTTTTATGATTTTGCTTTCTGTTGGTTCCAGTTTCTTTTTCGGCACGGGTGAGCAGGTCTCAAAGGCTGCATTGGAGGGCGCGGCAGAAGCAGTTCAGCTCTGCCTCTCCATGGCGGGAATTCTCTGCCTGTGGAGCGGCATTATGGAAGTGATGCGGCGGTCCGGACTTATGGGGACTCTGTCTCGGATTCTGCGTCCGATTTTGGCGTTGCTCTATCCTCAGTTTAAGCATGACAACAGCGTTATGGAACCACTTTCCGCCAATGTGTCTGCCAATTTGCTGGGCTTGGGAAATGCCGCTACCCCCATGGGAATTCAGGCTGCAACACAGATGAATCGTACCTGCCCCGGCGTGGCCACAGACCCACTTTGCATGTTGGTGGTGTGCAACACTGCCTCAATCCAACTGATTCCCGCTACCATTGCCGGTGTTCGGGCTGCCGCAGGCGCTGCCGCTCCTTTTGACATCCTTCCGGCAGTGTGGCTGGCCTCCGTCTGCTCTGTTTTGGCCGGCATTTCTGCGGCAAAGCTGTTTCAGCATATCTGGAGGGACAGCCTGCAATGAACCTGCTGTTTTCTATGCTGGTTCCGCTGATCCTGGCTTTGGTGGCTCTGTTTGGCTTTCTCCGTAAAACGGATGTTTACGCTGCTTTCTCCGTCGGCGCAAAAGACGGGCTGCATCTGTTGACGCGGATTTTCCCTGCCCTGGTGGGACTGCTCACCGCCGTGTATATGCTGCGGGCTTCCGGACTGCTGACTCATTTGGAGCAGATTCTTGCTCCCGCCTTGTCTTTTTTGGGAATTCCACCGGAAACCGTGGCACTGATGCTGGTGCGCCCTGTATCCGGCAGCGGCGCCCTGGGCGTAGGCGCAGAATTAATTTCCACCTATGGCCCGGACTCCATCATTGGCCGCACAGCAGCTGTGATGCTGGGCTCTACGGAAACCACTTTCTATACAATTACCATTTATTTTGGCGCAGCGGGCATTTCCAAAACCCGTTACGCTATTCCCGCCGCGCTCTGCGCTGATTTTGCAGGTTTTTTGGCCGCCGCTTGGGCCGTTCGGCTGTTTTCTGCTCTCTCTTAATTCATACAGTGCATCAAATCTCCTCGCAGAAAAACCCTCTTCTGCCAATGGCAGAAGAGGGTTTTTTAAACCGTCAGCGGCGCAAAGGCCCCTTTGGTCACACGGACTAAATCCTGCGGTGCTAAGTCAATTTGATATCCGATTTTCCCTGCGCTGACAATAATATTCTCTTGTTCTGCAGCTGTTTCATCAAAAAAAGTAGGGAACGATTTCTTCATCCCCACAGGAGAACAGCCGCCCCGCACATAACCGGTCACACGATTAATTTCCGCTACGGGAATCATTTCTACAGACTTGACTTTTGCGGCCTTTGCAGCTTTTTTCAAATCCAGCGTCTGGCAGACCGGGATCACAAAAACGTAATACTGCCGGTCTGCTCCTTTGGTCACCAGCGTTTTAAACACTGTACGAACATCTTGGCCCAGAAGCGCTGCCACTGTTTCGCCGTCCACTGCCTCTTTGCCATGAGGATATGTATGAGCCTGATAAGGAATTTTTTCTTTTTCCAATATCCGCATTACATTTGTTTTAACCTCTGCCACTGGAGACACCTTCTTCCTTGTCCCGTCTGTCCTGCGCTGCTTGCTTTATGGAGAGGGACAGCCGGTTCTTTTCCAAGTCTACCGCCAGCACCACCACATCCACAATTTCTCCCACCGAAACCGCTTCCGACGGGTGGCGAACAAACCGGGTGGACAGTTCTGAAATATGCACCAATCCGTCCTGGTGCACACCCACGTCCACAAAAGCACCGAAATCCACTACATTTCGCACAGTGCCTTTCATCTGCATCCCCGGCTTTAGATGCTTCATTTCCATCACATCGCTGCGCAGCATCGGCGGTGGGAGCTCATCCCGCGGGTCCCGCCCCGGTTTTGTCAGCTCCACGGCAATATCCCGCAGCGTGGGAACGCCTACTCCGCATTGGGCAGCAGTTTTCTCTGTTCCCAAAGTCTCCATCCTCGTCTGCAGGTCGCTGCATCGGCCAGCTTTTACATCCTCCAGGCCATACCCGCAAAGGGCCAGCAGGCGTTCTGCTACTTCATATGATTCCGGATGAACACCGGTGTGATCCAAAATCTGATTGCTTTCCATAACCCGCAAAAAGCCGGCACACTGCAAAAACGCCTTTGGTCCCAGCTTCGGCACTTTTAAGAGCTGCTTCCGATTGGAAAAAGCTCCGTTTTCTTCCCGATAGGCCACAATGTTTTTGGCAGTTGCGGTTGTCAGCCCCGCAACATGCCGCAGCAGAGACTGAGATGCAGTATTTAAATCCACACCTACCTGATTGACACAGCTCTCCACCACGCCGTTCAGTGTTTCGTCCAGCTGTTTCTGGGGTAAATCATGTTGATACTGCCCTACACCAATGGCTTTGGGATCGATTTTTACCAATTCTGCCAGAGGGTCCTGCAATCGCCGGGCAATTGATACAGCACTGCGCAGCGAAACGTCATAATCCGGGAACTCTTCTGCTGCCAGCTTGGAAGCGGAATAAACCGAAGCGCCGGCTTCGCTGACCACCATGTATGACACCGGCTGGTTCAATTCCTTCAGCAAATCGGCCACAAAACGTTCCGACTCCTTGGAGGCCGTCCCGTTGCCAATGGCAATCACCTCCACTCGGTGGTTCTCGATCAAGTACTTTGTTTTTTTCGCTGCTTCCTGAATCTTGTTGTGCGGCGGTGTGGGATAGATAACGTCTGTAGCCAGGACTTTCCCTGTTTCGTCTACAACTGCCAGCTTACATCCGGTGCGGTATGCCGGGTCCAGTCCTAAGGCACGTTTTCCTTTCACCGGCGGCTGCATCAGCAGGGGCTTTAAATTCAGCGCAAACACGTGAATAGCACCTTCACTGGCCTGCTCTGTTAACAGATTGCGGATTTCCCGTTCCAAAGACGGAAACATCAAACGGCTCCAGGCATCTTCTGCCGCAGCCTTGACCAGATCAGCGCCAAAGCCGCCTGGTTTTCCTATCCGTTGCCAGATTAAATGGCGGGCCTGCTCTTCCTCCACAGAAAGGCTGCATTTTAAAAACCCTTCTCGTTCTCCTCGGTTGATGGCTAAAATCTGATGACCCTGCAATTTGGAAACCGACTGTTGAAAATCATAATACAACCGATAAACAGAATCCTCTTCTCCGGTTGCTTTGGAGAGCAGCATACCTCGTGTCCACAAAAAAGCACGAAGCAGCTTTCGAATGGCCGCATCTTCCGAAATCCATTCTGCCATAATATCCGATGCGCCGGCCAGAGCCGCCTGTGCGTCCGGCACTTCCAATGCCTCGTCCACAAATTCCGAGGCGGCAGCAAGAGGCGTTCCCGTCTCTTTCCCCTGAGCAAAGATGCGCCGGGCCAACGGTTCCAGCCCCCGTTCCCTGGCAATGGACGCCCGGGTACGCCGTTTCTGCTTATACGGACGGTATAAATCTTCCACTTCGGCCAAAGTGGCCGCTTTTTCAATGGCTTGGGCCAATTCTTCCGTCAGCTTGCCCTGCCCCTCAATGGCAGTTTTTACTTCTTCCCGCCGTGCCTGCAAATTACGCAGATAGCCCAGCCGTTCCACCAGCGTCCGGATGGTCTGATCATCCATGGCGCCGTGAAGTTCTTTCCGATAACGGGCAATGAAGGGAATCGTATTCCCTTCATCAATCAGTTGTATTACGTTTTTAACATGTTCCGGCTTTTGCCCCAGTTCCGCTGCCAAAACAGCAACCAAGTGTTCCATTCTATATCCCTTTCCCTGCACCGTTTTCCGTATGTGCTCATTCACTAAAGGAAATATGGTCTATGCCGTGCTGTTCAAATTCCACAATGTAATCGTCAATCCGGCTGGCCAGTTCTTCCAGGCTGTTCGGATCGCTGGATTCTTCCAGCATGTCTCTCCGGGCCAGTTCCTCTGCCAGAATCTCAAAAAACGCTGTATTTTCATAATCCAAAATCGCTTCATGGATTCCGCCTTCTACAAACGCCCGAGAAGGCACCACCTCTCTGCCACAGGTTTCCGACAGGATCGGCATCCCTTGGGCTGCAGCTTGAGCAAACAAAAGGCTTTCCACCTCATCATAGTCCTGAAACCGGTCATTGCCTCGAATCGAATTTAAAATCCAGTTTCCAATATACACCATGTCCAAAAGCCGTCGATATTGTTTTTTCGTCAGTTTGAGCTCCATTGCCGCCCTCCTTATGACCTATGATTCAATAAAAAATAAATGCTTTTTCTGCCATATTGATGCCCGTTTTTACTTTTGTCCAGCCCTTTCTTTCAGATAAGCTTCCAGCCAAGGACCGGTTTCCGGATCCCGGGCGGAAAACTCCAAAGTGGCTTCTAAAAATCCAATGGGATTCCCTGTATCATAGCGACGCCCTTCAAAATCCACCGCTACCATAGGGGATCTGAGGCAAAGCTGCTGCAGTGCATCCGTCAGCTGAATTTCCCCACCGTACCCCGGTTTCAGATTCTCGATGATGTCAAACACATCCGGCGTCAAAACATATCGGCCCAAAATAGCATAATTGGAAAACGCCTGCCCCGGACCCGGCTTTTCGATCATATCGGTAGCACGAAATACCTTTTCCTCCAGCGGCTCTACCTTTACAGAGGAATAGCGGGACAGCGCTTGATCCGAAACTT
The DNA here is from genome assembly GCA_017420125.1 of Oscillospiraceae bacterium. Lineage (GTDB taxonomy): Bacteria > Bacillota > Clostridia > Oscillospirales > Oscillospiraceae > RGIG529. The sequence continues at coordinate 12,071 of JAFOJR010000100.1, forward strand.
TCTGTACACCGAGGGCCGAAGCCTCATACCGTTCTGCCGCATCAATCAACTGGCGCAGCACCGGCGTCTCGGCCTGCATAATATCGTCTCCCAACAAAACAGCAAAAGGTTCATTCCCCACAAAACCTCGGGCCTTGCCCACGGCGTGGCCCAACCCTTTTGCTTCTTTTTGCCGAATAAAGTAAAAATTGGCCAAATCGGCAGGATTATGTACTTGTGCCAACTCTTTTGCTTTTCCCGAATTGGCCAGTTTCCCTTCCAGATCGGGGTGATAGTCGAAATAATCATCAATGGCTGATTTCCCGCGATTTGTAATGATTAAAATATCTTCAATCCCGGATGCCACTGCTTCTTCTATAATATATTGGAGTACCGGCTTGCCTGCCAGATACAGCAGTTCTTTCGGCACGCTTTTTGTCACTGGGAGCATCCGTGTCCCCCAGCCGGCGGCAGGTATCACCGCTTTTTTTACTTTCATTTTCGTTTACTCCTCTCCTGCACCGCTTTGCAGTTGGTCCATTTGGCGGAATCTCTTCCGCGCCGATCCAAACATCGTTCGAAACTGCTGGGATATTGCCAGCTGCAGCAGCATCAAAAGCAACAGCAAGCCCAATACATAGCAGGCAAGCACTTCACCCACTGTCACTTGGGGTCTGTTGAGCCTGAAAGCGGCCGTGAAATTCTCCGGTATGGTAACATGGGAAAGGACCACATCTATCATCAGTCCGTTGAAACCCGCTGGTGCCAGTGGCGCCGCCTTTTTACCCGCAGCCGTGATGTGCAGAACGCCGCCAAAAACGCAACCAAAAATCCAAATACAATGTCTGAAACGCCATATCTGCCGATCCCGTCGTCAAAATGCACTTCACAAACAATCTCCTGCGGCACACGGAAAATAAAGCGGAAGAACGCAGAACACTTCCGAAACACGGCTGTGAAAGTGCGGTTCCTTCCCTTTGATCTCCCCTGCGGGATTCTGGTGCTCATTTTACCACGGTCATGCGGAAAAATCCACCCTTTCTTTTCTACTGTTCAAAATAGGAACAAGCCCTTTCTGAAATGCTTTTTCCTTTTCAAATACTTGCAAAGGCATGCCTTCCCAAATGGGCAGGCATGCCCTTGCGCGGTTCACCTACTGGACTTCAATCTGTCTTGCGGGGCTTTTGGGTTCTTCTGCGGTTTTTGGCAGCCGAACCTCCAAAATGCCGTTCTGATACAAGGCTGTAATCTGATCAGTGTTGATGCCATCTAAACTGAAACTGCGGGAAAAAGAACCACTTTTTCGTTCTCTGCGGATAAAATGCTTTCCTTTTTGTTCCTGCTCCACAGCATGTTTTGCCTGGATGGTCAAGCATCCTTCTTCTACATGGAGTTGGATATCCTTCTTTTCAAAGCCCGGCAGCTCTGCCTGAAGCGCAAAAGAAGTTTCGTCCTCCATAACATCCGTCCGAAAGCGGGTAAATTCCTCCGTTAGCGTGCCCCACAAATTCTGCTCCATGCGGTCCAAATAGCGGAACAGGTTCTTTTCCTCCCGATCCACTGGGATCAGTCCATACATTCTGTTGCCTCCTCCTAACATTAAAGTAAAATGGAAATGATCATTCCCCATTTTCATCATCTCCTGCTTCTCTCTTTTTTATGAATACCAAATTATACGAATGCTTTTTGGCATATTTTTTATAATCTCTTTCCATAATATTGAAAAAAGCGGTTCCTTTTCTCAAATTTTTTGGTATACTAACAATATGGAATACTATAAAGCGAGAAATACTATGAATTTATGTAATCGTTCCGATGTGCAGGCATTGTTGGCTCGTCATGGGTTTCGGTTTTCCAAATCCATGGGACAAAACTTCCTGATGGACGCCGCTGTCCCCGTCCGCATTGCTGAAGCTGCCGGGCTTTCCTCTTCTGTAGGGGTGTTGGAAATCGGACCCGGTATCGGTGCGCTGACTGTGGAGTTGACGCAGCGGGCCGGGCGGGTAACCGCAGTGGAGCTGGACCGGGCGCTTCTCCCCCTTTTGGCGGAAACGTTGGCACCGTATCCGAATACGGATGTAATCCATGGGAACATCCTTCAGCAGGATTTGCGGGAATTGATCGCCCGTGTTTTCCCCGGCCTTACACCGGTGGTCTGTGCCAATCTGCCCTATAACATTACTTCCCCCGTTTTGACGCACCTGATCGAGGCGGACTGTTTTCGCCGCATCACGGTGATGGTTCAACGCGAGGTGGCCTTGCGGATTTGTGCTGCACCCGGCACTGCGGATTATGGCGCATTTTCTGTTTATATGCAGTATCATATGCAGCCGGAACTTTTGTTTGATGTCCCGCCGGAGTCTTTTCTGCCGGCCCCAAAAGTAACATCTTCTGTCATCACTATGACACCTTATGAAACAAAGCCTGTTTCTGTGCAGAACGAAACGCTGTTTTTCCGGGTGGTAAAAGCAGCTTTCGGCCAACGGCGCAAAACCTTGCCTAATGCTTTGCTTGCCGCTTTTGGCGGACAACTTACAAAATCAGACCTGCAGCAGATTTTATCTGCCTGCGGTCTTCCGCTGGATATTCGCGGCGAGCGTTTGGACCTTGCTGCCTTTGCTGCCGTGACGGAGCAAATTCAATCTGCACTCTCTGTTTAGCACCACCTGCTTTTTCTGCGGACAAAAAGTCAAAATATCACAGCTAATCTTTATATTTCAGTTCATGAAATTATGGTATAAAAATGAGGAGGACCATTATGACCTTAACGGAAAATCAGTCTTTAATCGACTGGGTAAATGAAATCGCAGCCCGCACCAAGCCTGACCAGGTTGTCTGGATTGACGGCACCAACGAACAATTGGAAACGCTTCGTACCATCGGCTGCTCCACCGGAGAACTCTACAAACTGGACGAAACACTGCATCCTGGTTGTTTCCTCCACCGCACTGCTCAAAACGACGTGGCGCGGGTAGAAGGACGTACTTTCATTTGCTGCAAGAACGAAAAAGACGCCGGACCCACCAATAACTGGATGGCGCCGGATGAAATGTATAAAAAACTGTACGCGCTGTATGAAGGCGCTATGAAGGGCCGGACCATGTATGTCATCCCCTATTCTATGGGTGTCATTGGCTCTCCTTTTGCCAAATACGGCATTGAAATCACGGACTCGATTTACGTTGTCCTCAGCATGGCTATCATGACCCGGGTGGGTAAATCCGTGTTGGATGCACTGGGTCAGTCCATCGATTACATCAAAGGCGTTCATTCTTTGGCACAGCTCAATGAGCAGGAACGATACATTGCCCATTTCCCAGAAGACAACACCATCATGTCGGTCAATTCCGGTTACGGCGGCAACGTGTTGCTGGGTAAAAAATGCTTTGCCCTGCGCATCGCTTCCTATTTAGGCAAAAATGAAGGCTGGATGGCCGAACATATGCTGATCCTGGGTATCCAGAATCCCAAAGGAGAGGTCCGGTATTTGTCCGCAGCCTTCCCTTCTGCCTGCGGTAAGACAAACCTCGCCATGCTCATCCCACCGGAGGGATATCAGAAAAAAGGCTGGAAGGTCTGGTGTGTCGGCGACGACATCGCCTGGATCCGCATTGGTGAAGACGGCCGGCTCTGGGCCATGAACCCAGAATATGGCTTTTTCGGCGTGGCTCCCGGCACCAACGCCCGTTCCAATCCCAACGCATTGGCTGCCACAACAAAGGGCACAATTTTCACCAACGTGGTACATGATCTGGATAACAATACGGTCTGGTGGGAAGGCCTTAGCGACACGCCGCCTCAGAACGCACTGGACTGGACCGGGAAACCTTGGAACGCCTCTATGGGGGTCAAAGGCGCCCACCCCAACTCCCGTTTTACTGCACCGGCGAAAAACTGTCCCTGTATTTCCCCGGAATTTGAAGCGCCCCAAGGGGTTCCTTTGTCTGCTATTGTATTCGGCGGACGGCGAGCCAAAACTGCACCCTTGGTATATCAGTCCAGAAACTGGATACACGGCGTCTTCGTAGGTTCCATCATGGCTTCGGAAACCACCGCTGCTGCCACCGGCGCCGTAGGTGTTGTCCGTCGTGACCCCATGGCTATGCTCCCCTTCTGCGGCTATAATATGGGAGACTACTGGCAGCATTGGCTGGACATGGGCGATAAAATTGAAAACAAACCGAAAATTTTCAATGTCAATTGGTTCCGTACCGATGAGGATGGTCACTTTATCTGGCCAGGCTTTGGAGATAATCTGCGGGTGTTGGAATGGATTATGAGACGCTGCTTTGATGAAGTAGACGCCAGAGAAACAGAAATTGGCTTCCTGCCCTATCCGGAAGACATTAACCTGGAGGATCTGACGATTTCCAAGGATACACTGGCCGGTCTTCTGGCTGTGGATCGTCCTCTCTGGCAGAAAGAGGTGGACAGCATCTCGGAGTTCTATCAGATATTTGGCGATACACTCCCCGATGCATTGAAAGCAGAACTGCATACCCTAAAACGTAATCTGGGCCAGGAGTAACCGCTCTTCCCCAGAGCAGAATCTGATCAGTCGATTCAGTTAAACAGACGGACGCAGCAGGACATCCCTTCCCTCTGCGTCCGCTTTTCTCTTTCCATCAGTGCCTGTGAAACCGTCTCTTATCCTTTGGGAAAGCCATCTTTTTTAAAGGGCAAATCCCTTGCAGGGCAGATTACACCGATTCTTTTTCCCCATTTCGGGAAAACGAAGTCATGATTGACAGTCATTGGAAAATAGACTACAATAACGCCAGAAAGTACTTGAACACAGAAAGGAGTTTTCCTTTTGGATCTTTTTGCAAAATGCGAACAATTCACAGAGGTAAAAGACCTGAAAGCGCGAAATATTTACCCCTATTTTCACGCTCTGGAATCCAGGCAGGACATAGAAGTCATGATGGAAGGCAAACGCCGTATTATGCTTGGTTCCAATAATTACTTAGGACTTACTGTACACCCGGATATTATCCGTGCCGGGCTTCAGGCTCTGGAGCAGTACGGCACCGGCTGCTCCGGTTCCCGCTTTTTAAACGGCACCCTTCAATCCCACATTGAACTGGAACAGGAATTGGCTCACTTCTTGGAAAAAGAAGCTGCTATGACCTTTTCCACGGGGTTCCAGTCGAATTTAGGCATTATCAGTGCATTGGTGGGCCGAAATGATTATGTCATCTGCGATCGGGAAAACCACGCCAGCATTTACGATGGCTGCCGCCTCAGCTTTGGCAAAATGCTTCGCTACCGCCACAACGACATGGAAGATCTGGAACGGATTCTCCAACGGGTGCCGGACACTGCCGGCATCTTAATCGTTACTGACGGGGTATTCAGCATGGGCGGTGACATTGCCAACCTGCCTGCCATTGTCAAATTGGCAAAAAAATACGGCGCGCGCACCATGGTGGACGACGCCCACGGTTTAGGCGTCATCGGAAATGGCGGCCGCGGCACGGCAGATTATTTCGGTCTGACGGATGAAGTAGACATTTTTATGGGAACATTCTCTAAATCTCTGGCCAGTTTGGGTGGCTATATGGCCGCCAGCGAAACGGTGGTAGACTATGTCCGTCACAATTCCCGGCCCTTTATTTTCTCCGCCTCCATCCCTCCTTCCAACTGCGCTGTAGCTTTGGCCGCTCTGCGGTATTTGGAAGCGCACCCGGAGCGGGTTTCCCGTCTGGCCGAGTTGTCCAGATACGTGCGGGAAGGAATGACAAAACGAGGCATTCCCATCCGCCCGTCCCAATCTCCCATCCCCGGCCGACCGGCGGATACTCCCATTGTTCCTATTTATACCCACAATGCGTACAACACTCTGACCATTGCAAAGGAACTGTATGAAGAAGGAGTTTATGTAAACTCCGTTCTGCCGCCTGCGACACCTCCCACCGACTGTCTGTTGCGCACCAGTTACATGGCTACTCATACAGAGCCTCTCTTGGATGAAGCGATGGATATCATCGCTTCGGTCCTGGCGCGCCACGCTTAGGCGATGCAGATGGAAACAAAAAACGAGAAAGAGATGGTTGGTGCAATGAAACGTGTTGCAGTTGTCACCGGTGGAAGCAGCGGTATTGGCCGCTGTACCGCCGATCTGTTGGCCCAGAATGGATATCTGGTTTATGAGTTGAGCCGTCGGGGCAAAAGCCGTCCCGGTGTGGAGCATCTCACCGCAGACATCAGTAAAAAAGAAGAAGTGGAAGCCGCCTTTTCCCAGATCTTTACCCGGGAGGGCCGGCTGGACGCGCTGATCAACAACGCCGGTTTCGGCATCTCCGGCGCGGTGGAATTCACAGATCCGGCAGACGCACGTCGTTTGTTTGATGTCAATTTTTTTGGAGCGCTGCATTGTGCTCAATGCGCCATCCCCTATCTGCGGCAAACCGGCGGCGGACACATTGTAAACCTCAGTTCGGTGGCCGGCCCTCTTCCCATTCCATTCCAATCGTTCTATTCCTGTGCCAAAGCCGCCATCAATGATTTGACGCTGACCCTCGCCAATGAGCTGCGGCCTTTTCACATTGCGGTCGCCGCAGTAATGCCGGGGGATGCCAAAACCGGCTTTACGGCTGCAAGAAAGAAAAATACGGACGGGGAAGAATTTTACGGTGCCGCCATTCAGCGGGCAGTACAGGCCATGGAGCGCGATGAGCAGAACGGAATGCCTCCCATTGCCATTGCTCGTAAAATTCTGCGAATTCTTTCCAAATCCTCTCCTAAGCCTTTGGTAGTGGCCGGGAAAAAATATCAGCTCTTCATGTGTCTTGCCAAATTCCTGCCCATACGGACTGTGAATTTCATTATCGGAAAAATGTATGGCTAATTCATCTGCGATCTTTTAAAACCATCTTGACAGGTACAACGGAACCGCGTAGAATCGTTCTGTTGTTTGTCCGGCTTTTCTGCCCTTTTATGTCAAATTTTTGTCAAGGAGGAATCCCATTTGATCGCCACTGTCATCAATGCCGGTCTTGTTTTAATCGGCAGCATCTTGGGTCTTCTGCTGCGGGGACGGTTAAATGAACAGCTTTCTTTGAGCCTGACCCGGGCTTTGGCGCTCTGTGTCATGCTCATCGGGATCCAATCCGCTATAGGCAGCCAAAACCTTCTTTGTGTCATCATCTGTATGGTGGTAGGCACTTTGCTGGGCGAGTGGCTGCATATTGAAGACCGGTTGGACAACCTGGGCGAGGTTTTGCGCCGCAAATTGGTGCACAGCAACGGAAACAGTCGATTTACAGAAGGTTTCGTCTCTGCCACTATTTTATTCTGTGTTGGTTCCATGGCCATCATGGGCAGCATTGAAGCAGGATTGAACCACAATTATACCATTTTGGTTTCAAAAGGCATCATCGATGGCGTTACTTCGATTTCGTTTGCTGCCTCCATGGGCATCGGCGTAGCCTTTTCTGCCATCCCACTGTTGCTGTATCAAGGTGCAATCACCCTCCTTGCCATAGCTGTGGGGCCGTTTCTGGCTACCCAAACCGCTTCTATTACAGAGCTTTCTGCTGTAGGCGGCGTTATTATTATGGGCATCGCTTTTAATATGTTTCAATTTTCAACACACAAAATCCGTGTCGGCAACATGCTGCCCGCCGTTTTTCTGCCATTTCTGTATATCCCATTTTCCAACTGGATTTCCACTTTGATTGCAATTTGAACACGTTTATTGGCCGGAAGAGGTTGTATGCCTTTTCCGGTTTTTTATTCATTTTTATTGAATATATTCATTTTTATTGCGCAAATTACACAAGATATTGCAAAGGAATTCCGAAATTCTTTGCTTGCATAATCATTCATGCTGTGTTACAATGACCCCAATAAAAATTCTAGGAAATACGCAAGGCCCCTCGAAAGCTTTTGGCTGGTTGCCCTTGCGTCCCCCTACAGGAGGAAAAACAATGAAAGAAATCAAAAAAGTAGTCCTCGCCTATTCCGGCGGACTGGATACATCTGTTATTATTCCTTGGCTGAAAGAAAATTATAACAATTGTGAAGTCATTGCCGTCTCCGGCGACGTGGGCCAAGGCACGGAACTGGACGGGCTGGAAGAGAAAGCTATTAAAACCGGCGCTTCCAAATTATATATCGAACATCTGACAGAGGAATTCGTGGATGAATATATTATTCCTACCATGAAAGCCGGGGCAGATTATGAAGGCTATCTGCTGGGCACCTCTTTTGCCCGTCCCATCATCGCAAAGAGAATTGCAGAAATCGCTCTCGCTGAAGGAGCAGACGCTATTGCCCATGGCTGCACCGGCAAAGGCAATGATCAGGTTCGGTTTGAACTGGCCATCAAAACCTTCGCCCCGGAAATGGAAATCATCGCTCCCTGGAGAACCTGGGAACTGAAAAGTCGGGAAGATGAAATTGCTTACGCCGAAGCACACAACGTGCCTTTGAAGATTAACCGGGAAACCAATTATTCCAAAGATAAAAACATCTGGCATTTAAGCCATGAAGGACTGGATCTGGAAGATCCGGGCAATGAACCCAAATACGATGAAATTCTGGAAATGGGCGTCACTCCGGAAAAAGCACCCGACGTCCCCACTTATGTAACCATCGGCTTTGAAAGCGGCACGCCTGTCTCTGTCAATGGCGAAACCATGAATTGCACCAAGATTATTGAAACATTGAATGAGCTGGGCGGAAAAAACGGCATCGGCATCTTGGACTTGGTGGAAAATCGCCTGGTGGGTATGAAGAGCCGCGGCGTATATGAAACACCGGGTGGCGCTATTCTGTACCGCGCTCATGAAATTTTAGAATCTATCACATTGGATAAAGATACTGCCCACGAAAAGGCCCGTCTGGCCATCACCTTTGCCGAACTGGTTTACAACGGAAAATGGTACACTCCCCTGCGGGAAGCTCTCTCCGCCTTTGTAGACAAGACTCAAGAGCCCGTTACCGGAACCGTAAAGCTGAAGCTGTATAAGGGCAATCTCATTCCCGCCGGTGTCTGGTCCCCCAATTCCCTCTACAGCGAAGATCTGGCCTCCTTTGGGGAAAGCGATTACAATCAGATGGATTCCCAAGGCTTTATCAATCTATATGGCCTGCCGAATAAAGTCCAGGCTTTGCTGCAGAAAAAGCGGAATCAGTCTACACTTTAATTTTTGATATCTCTGCCACCCGCCGGAACCGTTTTCCGGCGGGTGGCACTCATACAGGTGAACATGGAAGGAGCAGTACTATGAAACTCTGGGCAGGAAGATTCCAAAAAGAAACAGATACTGCCGTCAACGATTTTAATTCTTCTATCCTCTTTGACGCCCGGCTGTATCAGGAAGATATCGCCGGCAGCATCGCCCATGCCACGATGTTGGGTGAACAAGGCATCATTACCACAGAAGAATCCCAACAGATTATTGCTGGGTTAAAGGCTATTTTAGCAGATATTGAAGCAGATCAGGTGCAATTTTCTCTGGAAAACGAAGATATTCACATGAATATCGAAACCATGTTGACCCAGCGCATCGGCGCCACCGGAAAACGTCTGCACACCTCCCGCAGTCGAAATGATCAGGTTGCAGTCGATTTGCGTCTCCATCTGAAGAAGGAGATTGTCCGGATTCGGGACATGATCCTGGACTTGGAAGACGTGTTGCTCCAGAAGGCAGAGGAAAATCTGGAAACGGTCATGCCCGGCTACACCCATATGCAGCGCGCCCAGCCCACCACCTTTGCCCACTATATGATGGCATACGCCAACATGCTGCGACGGGATGTCACCCGGCTGGAAGACTGTTTGGAGCGGATGGATGAATCTCCCCTGGGCAGCGGGGCGCTGGCCTCCAGCACCTACCCAATTAATCGTCATCGAACTGCGGAACTGCTGGGTTTTGCCCGCATCACGGAAAACAGCCTGGACGGGGTATCCGACCGGGATTTTGCCATTGAATTCACTTCCGCCCTCTCCATCCTCATGATGCATCTGTCCCGTTTTTCGGAAGAAATCATTCTCTGGTGTTCCTGGGAATTCCGTTTTGTAGAATTGGACGACGCTTATTCCACCGGTTCTTCCATCATGCCGCAAAAGAAAAATCCCGATGTAGCCGAGCTGGTGCGGGGCAAAACCGGTCGGGTTTACGGCTCGCTGATCACGCTTTTAACGGTGATGAAGGGCCTGCCCCTCGCTTACAACAAAGATATGCAGGAAGACAAAGAGCCGATTTTCGATGCCATTGACACCGTCTCGCAATGTTTGCCGGTATTTGGCTCCATGGTAAAAACCCTCACAGTCCTGCCAAAAAATATGCGGAATGCCGCTTCTGCCGGTTTTATCAACGCTACGGATTGTGCAGATTATCTGGTTAAAAAAGGTCTGCCTTTCCGGGACGCATATATGATTGTGGGCCGTTTGGTTCACATGTGCATGCAATCTGGTGAAAATCTGGAGACTTTGACTCTTCGGGATTTCCGCGCTGTCTCTGATTTGTTTGACATGGATGTTTACCATGCTTTGGAGCTGAAAACCTGCGTCAACGGCAGAAAGGCGGACGGTGGCCCCTCTAAAACAGCAGTGGAAAAACAAATTGCCTCGATTCGTGCTTTTGTCCAAGCACGGCGGGCGAAAGAAGGCGACATAAAATGAACGCACAAACCAAACCTAAGATTTTTATCGACGGTCAGGAAGGCACCACGGGGTTGCAAATCCATGATCGGCTGGGCAGCCGGAGCGACATCTCCCTGCTGACCATCGACCCTGCTCTGCGGAAAGATCTCAACGAACGGAAACGGCTATTGAATGCCGCAGATCTGGTGTTCCTCTGCCTGCCGGACGCGGCTGCACGGGAAGCCGTTTCCCTGATTGACAATCCCAACACCCGGGTCATCGATGCTTCCACTGCCCATCGAACTGCGCCTGGCTGGGTCTATGGTTTTCCTGAACTGAATCCCACGCAGCGGGATGATATCCGTATCGCCAAACGGGTGGCCAATCCTGGCTGCCACGCCACCGGCTTTATCTCCACCGTATATCCTCTGGTGGCCGCTGGCCTTCTATCCGAAAACAGTGCCCTCACCTGCTTTTCTTTAACAGGATACAGCGGCGGCGGCAAAAAAATGATCGCCTCGTATGAAGCGGACCGTCGTCCTGTTGCGTTGGACAGCCCTCGGATTTACGGTTTAACTCTGCAGCACAAGCATTTGCCGGAAATGCAGAAAATCACCGGGCTGAAAAATCCTCCTGTTTTTTGTCCTGTGGTTTCCGATTATTACAAGGGAATGGCAACTACTATTATGCTCCCCTCTTCTTTGCTTCGGGGGGCACCTTCGGCAAAAGATATTTGGGATGTCTTAAACGCCCACTATGCAAATCAGGCGCTGGTCCAAGTGGCCCCGTTCCAGGGGGAGGGATTTTTGCACGACAATATGATTGATGCCAACCACATGGCGGGCTCTAATGCGCTGGAAATTCTCGTCTGCGGCAAAGAAGATCAGACCATCGTCACTGCATTGTTTGACAATTTGGGCAAAGGTGCTTCCGGCGCCGCCGTACAAAATATGAATTTGATGCTGGGTCTGCCTGAAACAACAGGTCTTTTGGAAGATTGAGTTCCTCGTTCTTTGAAAATTCTTTCGATAGGCAGTCAAATTCCAAGGGAAAGGATAAAGGATATGAAACAGATTTCTGGCGGCGTTGCTGCCGCAACCGGATTTACCGCCGCAGGCCTTCATTGCGGTGTAAAAAACAAAAACCATACCAAAAAAGATTTAGCCCTGATCGTTTCCCAGGGGGACTGCGCCGCCGCCGCTGTGTATACCCGCAACCGCGTTAAGGCCGCCCCTATTTACGTTACGATGGAGCATTTGGAAAATGGCGTGGCGCGGGCCATTGTCTGCAATAGTGGCAATGCCAACGCTTGTGCTCCCATGGGTCACGAAAACGCTCAAAAAATGTGCGATGTAGCAGGAGAAGCTCTGGGCCTCTCCCCAGACGATATTGTGGTCGCCTCCACCGGCGTCATTGGCCAAACACTGAATATCAAGGCGCTGGAAGAAGGCATTCCCAAAGCCGCTGCCATTCTTTCAAAAGATGGTTCCGATGATGCTGCACAGGCTATCATGACCACAGATACCGTCAAAAAAGAATTTGCCCTTCAAGTGCAAATTGGCGGGAAATCAGTGACCTTGGGCGGTATCGCCAAAGGCTCTGGTATGATCCATCCCAACATGGGTACCATGCTTTGCTTTATTACCACAGACGCTGCTATCACCCCGGAAATGCTGCAAGCGGCACTGTCTGAAATTACCGCCCGTACTTTTAACCGTGTGGTGGTGGATGGAGACACTTCCACGAATGACATGTGTGTGGTTTTGGCCAACGGCATGGCGGAAAATCCGCTGATCGAATGGAAAGACGACAATTATAAAGTCTTTTCCGCTGCACTGTATCAGCTTTGCGAGCTCTTTGCCAAGTCCATTGCCGCAGATGGGGAAGGGGCTTCCCGCCTGATCACCTGCAACGTACGCAATGCCCGCAGCGAGGAAACAGCAGAACGTATGGCAATGGCTGTCATCAGCTCTCCTTTGGTGAAAACCGCCATGTTCGGCGCGGATGCCAACTGGGGCCGTGTACTCTGTGCCATGGGCTACTCCAAGGCGCCCTTTCGCCCGGAGCATGTGGACATCCAGTTTCAATCCGTTGTCGGGTCCATCACGGTCTGCAAAAGTGGAGAAGGTCTGGCTTTTGATGAAGACAGCGCCAAAAGCATCCTGTCCCAGGACGAAGTCATTATTGACATCAATCTGCAGGAGGGGCAGGACAATGCCACTGCTTGGGGCTGTGACCTGACATATGACTATGTGAAAATCAACGGCGATTACCGCACTTAACCGAAATCCCTCATAGAACCCTGCATTTGTATCAAAATCGGGAGGAATCATCATGCCTTATTCTTCTGCGGATCGCGCCACCGTTTTGGTGGAAGCGCTTCCCTATATTCAAAAGTTCAACGGAAAAACCATTGTGGTGAAATATGGCGGGAACGCCATGGTCAGTGAAGCGCTGCGCCATGCAGTAATCAGCGACATCGTCCTGTTGTCCCTTGTGGGGATCCGGGTGGTGGTTGTGCACGGCGGCGGTCCGGAAATCAATGATATGCTTCAACGAGTGGGAAAGGAATCCCGTTTTGTAAACGGTCTCCGCTATACCGACCAGGAAACAATGGACATTGTTCAAATGGTACTTTGCGGCAAGGTGAACAAAGATTTGGTTGCAACCCTGAACCGCATGGGTGGCAAGGCCCTCGGTCTTTGCGGCATAGATAGTGGAATGTTCTCCGCTACCCGGCTGTCTGACGAGTATGGCCTGGTGGGTGAGATTTCCAGTGTGGATCCCACTATCGTCACGGACACACTGGAACGTGGATATATCCCGGTGATCTCCTCCGTAGCGCTGGGGGAAGACGCCGAAACCTCCTATAACATCAATGCGGATACAGCGGCCGCCAAACTGGCTGTAGCCATGCACGCGGAGAAACTGATCCTTCTCACTGACGTAAAAGGACTGCTGCGAGACCCGAAAGACGATTCTACCCTTTTGCGAGTAGTTCCTGTGTCCACTGTTCCCGGGTTGATCAAAGACGGGATCATCTCCGGTGGGATGATTCCCAAAGTGGACTGCTGTGTGGAAGCCGTCCGCTCCGGCGTATCTCGCACCCATATCTTAGACGGACGACAGCCCCATTCTATTTTGATTGAAATGCTCTCCGATGAAGGCATCGGAACGATGATTTTATAATATCCTGCCCCTTTTGGGGCAGCACATCCATCCCTTGGCTTTTGTTTCCAGGGATATCCATCAAACGGGAGGAAGATTATGTCTTTTGAATCATTACAGCAGGCAGATCGGCAGAATGTTCTGCAAACATATGCCCGGTTCCCCGTGGCCATCGACCACGGAGCAGGGGCAACCCTTTATGATGTAGAAGGGAAAAAGTACATCGATTTCACCAGCGGCATCGGTGTCAACTCCATCGGCTACGGCAATGCCAAATGGGTAGACACCGTTACCCAGCAGGCCAAAAAACTGGCCCATATTTCCAATCTGTTTTACAGCGAACCCTACATCAAACTGGCCGAAACCCTGTGTCGGCGCAGCGGTATGGCCGGCGCCTTCTTTGCCAATTCCGGCGCAGAATCAAACGAAGGTATCATCAAGCTGGCCAGAAAATACAGCTTTGACAAATATGGAAAAGGAAGAGGAACTGTCATCACGCTAAATCAATCTTTCCATGGCAGAACCATTTCCACTTTGGCTGCCACCGGCCAAGAAGTGTTCCACAATTATTTCTTCCCCTTTACCGATGGTTTCCGCACCACTCCAACCAATGATATGGAAGGTATTTCCGCCGTGGCAGGACACGATGTGTGTGCTGTGCTGCTGGAACTGGTACAGGGAGAAGGCGGCGTACTTCCGGTAGACCCTGCATTTGTGAAAGACCTTGCCGCTTTGTGCAAAGAGCGGGACTGGCTCCTGCTGGTGGACGAGGTGCAAACCGGCATCGGCCGCACCGGCACTTTATTTGCGTTCCAGCAGTATGATATCCAGCCCGATGCAGTCAGCTTCGCCAAAGGCATTGCCGGCGGACTTCCCTTCGGCGGATTCCTCGCCAACGCCCGGTGTAAAGATGTACTCGGCCCCGGCACCCACGCCACCACCTTTGGCGGCAATTTGATCTGTGCTGCAGCCGCCTGCACGGTGCTTGACATCTTAAACGACGACATGCTGGAGCAGGTAAAAGAAAAAGGTGCCTACCTCTGTACTCAGATTGAAGCCATGAACAGCCCCCTCCTCGGCACGCCGCGGGGACTCGGTATGATGATCGGCATTCCTGTTCTGGAAAAAAGCAATAAGGAATTGGCCGTCCAAATGGTGGAAAACGGCCTTCTCTGCCTTACCGCCGGCAAGGACGCGCTCCGGCTTCTGCCCCCACTGACCATCACAAAGGAAGAAATGGATGAAGGACTTGCCATTATGAAGCAAGTACTTTCCTCTGTGGAGGGAACTGCCCAATGACCCAAAAAAATCTGCTGAAACTCATGGATCTGACTCAGGAAGATATTACAGAAATTCTGGATACCGCCGATCAGATGAAATATAATCTAAAGCATCATATCCCTCACCCTTCTTTGCAGGGACAAACACTGGCCATGATCTTTGAAAAAAGCTCTACCCGAACCCGTACTTCTTTCGAAGTAGGTATGTATCAGTTGGGCGGCCACGCTCTTTTCCTCAGCAGTAAAGAATCTCAACTGGGCAGAGGGGAACCGATCGAGGATACCGCCCGGGTTCTGTCTCGTTATTGCAATGGGATCATGATTCGCACTTATGCCCAGTCGCAAGTGGAAGATTTGGCCCAATATGCCACCATTCCTGTCATCAACGGCCTCAGCGATTTTTGCCATCCCTGCCAGGTGCTGGCCGATCTGATGACCATCCGGGAAAAAATGACCCGGCTGGAGGGCTTGAAATTGTGCTATATCGGCGATGGCAACAATATGGCCAATTCTCTCATTGTCGGCGGTATCAAATGCGGCATGAAGGTCTCCGTTGCTTGTCCTGATGGATATCTTCCCGATGCTTCTGTAATGGAATTTGCCCGCCAAAACGGTCAGTTTGAACTGACCGACCAGCCGGAAATTGCCGCAGTGGATGCTGACGCTTTATTTACAGACGTCTGGGCCAGCATGGGCATGGAGCAGGATGCCGCTGCCCGGCGGATTGCGTTTCAGGGCTATCAGATCAATGATGCCATTATGTCACTGGCGCATCCCGGCGCCATAGTGCAGCATTGCCTGCCTGCCCATCGAGGCGAAGAAATCACTGCCCAGGTCTTTGAAGCCCACGCAGATGAAATTTTCGAGGAGGCGGAAAACCGGTTGCATGTCCAAAAAGCCGTTATGCACCTCCTGATGCACAAGAACAAATAAATCAAATGATTTCTTTTTGCACCGCAAACATTTTTCGAAGCCGTACGCTTTCTGCGGTGTGGATTTGGAATTTCCTTTGCAAGGGGATCGGCGCAGTCGGTTAAGCGACTGTGCCGATCCCCTTGTGCTTTCTTCCTTTTGTGTGGCACGGTTCGGAAAAAGATTTTAAATATGTGCGATAAAACGGCCGCTTTCTGCATTATATAATTAGAAACATGTAAAGGAGGCTTTTCATGCGCAAAAACAAACCAGCTCTGTCTTTGGCCCTTATCTGCTTTTTTCTTCTGTTTTGCGTTTTTTTGCTTTTTCTGCAAAAGTCACAGCCAGGTGCGGATAACAGCCGCCTGATGACTGCCACACTCTTGAAAGTTGGAAAAGCGGATGCCACCATTATCCAGTCCGGCGAAAATGTCATAGTCATTGACTCAGGCGAGGAAGAGGATGGCGCCGAGGTGCAAGCATTTTTGGCCGCTCAAAACATTTCCCACATCGACACACTGATTATCACACATTTCGATCAAGATCACGTGGGAGGTGCAGACACTCTGGTGGAACAGATGGACATCGGAACCGTGCTGCTCCCGGCGTATCATGGAACCAACACGGAGTACGCGGACTTTATTCAAGCCATGAACCGAAAAAGCCTGACACCACAGTCACTGACAGAGCCTTTCCACTTCACCCTTGGAAACCTGGATGTTCTGGTGGAACCGCCATTGTCCTGCGAAATCCCAGAAGGATATCTGGAATACGACAACAATTTCTCTCTGTTTGTCACTGTGACCTATGCTGAAAATGTACTGCTGTTTACCGGTGACGCTGAGAAACAGCGGATTCGGGAATGGCTGGAAAGCGGGACGGTTTCAAAATGCGACTTTTTGAAAATGCCCCATCACGGCATTTACACTACTGCCCTGCAGGATCTGATCGATGCCACTACTCCTGCCTATGCGGGTATCTGCACTTCCAAAAAACACCCTGCTGATTCCCTGACACTGGACCTTCTAAAATCTTTTGGTATTCGCACGTTCCAGACAAAAGACGGAAATATCATTGTCACCGGCGATGGCAAGCGGCTGGACGTTCGGCAAACCTGAAAAGGAGGCGTCCCGTATGGTACAGACTGTATTCAACCGTTATGAAAAAAAATATTTAATGCCTGCATCGATTTATCACGAACTGAGATTTCGGCTGTCCCCTTACATGGAAGAGGATCTGTACGGGCTGCATACAATTTGTAATATTTATTATGACACGCCGAACT
>JAFOJR010000101.1 GCA_017420125.1 Oscillospiraceae bacterium
ATGACAAACCGTACAGATTTCCCAAAGCCATTTTGCTCTTTCTTCGCATCGTCCACAATGCGAACCGCTTCCGGAATTGGTACCTGAAATCTGCTTTTCACCCCTGTGACGGGTCTGCATTGAAAAATATAATACGGCGAAACGCCAATCGCAGTGAGACGGGACAAGAGCGTCCCCAGCGTCTCTCCATCGTCATTCACATCCCGAAGAAGCACTGTCTGATTACGAATTTGAATCCCCCGCTCCAACAGGCGTTCAACTGCTTCTGCCGCCTGGACGGTAATTTCTCTGGGATGATTAAACTGGGTTACAAGATAAATTCTCTTCTGTTTTGCATACGTTTCAAATAAATCCAAAAGCTCCTTATCTCCACAAATTCTCTGAGGGAATGTGACAGGAATTCGCGAGCCAAAACGGAGAAAATCCAGATGCTCAATTGCCGTCAGTTCTTCCAGATAGCGTTTGATGATGTGATTGGGGTTCATCAAAGCATCTCCGCCTGAAACCAGAACATTATTGATTTCAGGATGCATTTTTACATACTCTACCGCTTCGTCCGCCCGTTTATTCAACTCGGCCTCTGAATATCCTACCATTCTCTTTCGAAAACAGTGTCTGCAGTACATCGCACACTGGTTTGTGGAAAGCAGCAAAGCAGTTTGACTGTATTTATGCTGAAGCCCTGCCAGCTTTGTGTTGTCAGATTCTCCACTGGTATCAAATGATCCTTCTTTTTGCAGTTCGTCCAAGGAAGGCAGGCACATTTTCCCAATAGGATCGTTTGGAGAAGTCGTGTCCACAAGGGACAAATAGTACGGCGTAACTTGCATGGGAAAGCGCGCAATAACTGCTGCATACTTTTCCACATCGTCTGGTGAAAGGCGCAGTACGTTGGCTAGCTGCGCCGCTGTCGTAATATTGTTCTTCAACTCTTTCCGCCAGGACATTTGGTCCTCCTTTCTTTTGCAGTGCCTCTCCCCTTCCGTTTCGCATTCTTCCATTTGTCATATAAGTTGACATAATTATATCATGTCTTTTGGATTCTGTCACTATTTTTTTGCAATATGTTAAAAAAAGAAAAAAACCGTTTCTGCTTTTTTTATTCACATGAGGACTGTTTTTGAGGGAAACAGCCGCTTATTTTTCGTTGTCAGACTTTGTTTTCACTGCTATTTCATTCTGGCGCAGTGTTTTCCACCTTCTGCTCCATTCCGGGACAACATTCCACATCTGTTTCTTTTTATTTTTACATAAATTAGATTTTTCTTTGCTTTCTGCCTTAAAATTATATCAATCGGTCCCCGTTTTTATGCCTTCTTTTTCCCACATAAACATAAAAAAGAACGTTCCGTCCGGAACGTTCTGAAAAAATATTTTAAGGGCCTGTCAAAAAACAAAGCAGCCGACAAATCAAAAGCACGCCACGTATTCTTGCCATTTCGCCGGCATCCTCCCATCAGTTTTCTTTTTTCCATGCGTTTCGCAGCGCTTCTACCGAAAACGCCAACAAAATCAATTGCTTATGATTGGGAAGATAATACGGAAATTTTTGACTTCGTCCCTGTTTGATTCTCTGGTGAACCGCTTCTTTTGCTTCCTTTTCTTCTCTGCCATAGATTGTGTAAAAACGGACTCCGTCATCCAAACTGCGCAACGGCTGGCCCAGCTCCAGCGAAAAACATTCCAGCTCATAGGGAATCTGCAGTTGATCCAACAGCTCTTCCGCAGAGCGTGCTGTATGAGGTGTTTCTTCTGCACTTCCGGGCCGAAACGCGTGCTTCCCCGTGCTCCGTTTAATTAAAATAACTGTCCCGGTACATTGTTCTGCCGCAATCTTTAGAGACTCTTCCGCGCTGCCAAACAAACAGAACACCATGGCGTCATATGGCTGCACAGGCGGAACTTCCCGAATGTCACCGCAGCAAATCTCCATTTTTTCTGCCTCCTGCGCCGTAATGCGGCGCTGCAGCTCTTCAAGCGGCGCTGCCGCACGGTCTATGGCCGTCACACGGCGACAGTAAGGCAGCAGCGCCCGGCTGAGTTCGCCCAGCCCGCAGCCTGCATCACATACGTGCGCTTCTTGCGGCAGATGCGGCGCAATTTTGGCCGCCAGCTTTTGATAATAGTCTGTGGAATCAATGGCATCCAACAAAAAACGGATCATCTCCGGTTCCCAGTTCTGCATCATCGCCATGCTTTATCTCCTTTCAGCGAATCAGGTGTCCTTGCTGTCCAGCAAAAACACGGCATGCTGCGGGAATTCCCGTGGTGGAAGCACCTGCATCCCCTCCATCGCGGTACAAAGCCTGCCGCATCTCTAAATCATAGGTGCAAACACACGCAGTACGGAATGACGAAGGCGGGTATAAAACGGACGGCTGCGGCACATTTTTACTGTAATTTCTTCGCATTGCGGCAACATCGCGCAATAATCTTCATATAACTGATGAATCGCCTGGCAGCGATACATCCAGACTGCACATTCATAGTGCAGAAATAAACTGCGATAATCCAGATTAATGGTACCAACCATACCGCACTCCTGGTCTATCACTATCGTTTTGGCATGCATAAAACCTGGGGTATATTCGTAAATTTTTACGCCGGCCTCAACTAAAACAGGATAATAGGATTTGGTCAGTGCATGAACAAATTTTTTGTCCGGAATGTGGGGCACAACAATACGAACGTCCACGCCGCATTTTGCAGAAGTTATCAATGCCGTCATCAGTTCATTGTCTGGATTTAAATAGGGCGTATTGATATAAATCGATC
>JAFOJR010000005.1 GCA_017420125.1 Oscillospiraceae bacterium
ATACTATGATTGGCGATCTGCTGGTGATTGCACCGGAAACAGCACCGGTTCTGTTTTCCATCGGGATGCACTGCTTGGGATGCCCCGCATCTCAGGGCGAAACCATTGAGCAGGCTTGTGCAGTTCACGGCGTAGATGTCGATGACGTTCTTGCCAGATTGCACGAAAGCATGAATAAATAATAACACAGCAGCAAGAAGCCCTCTGAAAGAAGAGGGCTTCTTCTTTTCTACTCTTCTGTTTTGCTGCTTTGCGGCCCTGGAAGAGAAAAATGGGGGGAGCAGATTGCTTTGGAAAAGAAAAGGATCCAACTGTCTCCGCGGCTCAGTTGTCTGAGGAAGTGGGTTCCGGTGCATGCCCGGCTGGCAGATGTGGGAACAGACCACGGGTATCTGCCGGTCAGCTTATTGCTGGATGGAATTTGCCAGCAGGTCATCGCGGCAGATATCGGTGAAGGCCCGCTGCGAAATGCGAAAAAAACAGCAGAAGAGTATGGTGTGGAAAAGCAGATGATATTTCAGTTGTCAGATGGCCTGTGCCAAATTTCACCCGGCCAAGTGGATACGATTGTTATTGCCGGAATGGGCGGAGAAACCATATTACATATTTTAGAGCAGGCATCTTGGGTGAATGATTCCCGTTACACGCTTTTACTCCAGCCCATGTCAAAGGTGGAAATTTTACGCAGTTTTTTGGCAGAGCAGGGCTATGTGATTGAGCAGGAGCAATTAATACAAGAAACTCGATTTTTGTATCATGCTATGTTGGTACGCGGCGGCGGAAGGCCGCAAAAAACGCCACTTCCTCCGCTGCTTCGGTATGGCAGTCAAGCGCTTTGGGACAGTGGCAGCCCGTTGCTGCAGCGATATTGTGATATGGAGATTCGACGTTTATCTCATGCCATCACGGGATTGAAAAAATCAAAACAGCCTGGAACAGAGAGACAAAGAACAAAATTGGAAGCAGAAAGGACAGCACTGGAAAGCAAAAGGAGAGAGCTTATATGAGCAAACAAAAAGAAATCGCAGCATTTTTGGCAGCAAAAGCTCCCCTGCATTGGCAGGAGTCGTATGATAACGCAGGATTTCTGGTTGGAGAGCCCGATGCATCGATAGAAAAAATTTTAGTGGCACTGGATGTGACGTTACCCGTAGTAGAAGAAGCGGCAAAGAACGGGGCAACTTTGATTGTAGCGCATCACCCTATTATTTTTCAGCCGGTGCGTCGCTTGACAGATGCGGATGGGACCAGTCGGGTGATACGAGCTTTGATTCAAAATGGTATTGGAGCCATTTGTATGCACACTAATTTAGATGCAGCACCCGGCGGTGTCAATGACTTATTGGCAGAAGCCCTTGGTCTCCAAAAGACAGATGTATTGCTTCCGGCGGGGACAACAGCAGATGGCATTCCATATGGAATTGGCCGGGTGGGATTTCTGCAAAAGCCGATGACGCTGTCGGCTTACACAGAGCAGGTGAAGCAGGCCCTCCATACAAAAGGACTCCGCTTTTGCGATGGAGGGCAGCAAGTGTTTCGTGTGGCAGTGGGCGGCGGTTCCTGCGGCAGTCTTTTGTCTGAAGTGATCGCGTTGGGATGCGATACGTTTGTAACAGGAGATGTGAAATATGACGTCTTTCTGGAGGCAGTTGCTATGGGAGTTAATCTGATTGACGCTGGCCATTTTCCCACGGAAAATTTAATTTGTACGCAGTTGGTTCACTGGCTGCAAGAGGCGTTTCCTCAGGTAGAAGTTATGCTTTCTTCCAGCCACAGGGATGTGGTACAGTTTGTATGAACAGACCCTTGCGTTCAAATTTGTTCTATGATAATATGATGATATATTGATATTTTACAGCTTTTTCCGAGAAAACCGGACAAGCTGAGACTATGTAAGGAGACGAGGACACCATGTCGGGACATTCCAAATGGGCAAATATTCAACATAAAAAGGGTAAGACGGATGCGCAAAGAGCGAAGCTCTTTACGAAAATGTCGAAGGAAATCATTGTTGCGGTGAAGTCCGGGGGCAGTGCAAATCCTCTGGAAAATTCCCGTCTGAAGGATGTGATTGCAAAAGCAAAAGCAGCCAATGTGCCCAATGAAAATATTAAGCGGGCAGTAGAAAAAGCCCAAGGATCAGATTCTACCAATTATGAAACAATTGTATACGAAGGATACGGCCCCTGCGGAGTTGCCATCATTGTGGAAACCATGACGGACAACCGAAATCGTACGGCATCTGAAATGCGCCATTATTTCGATAAATACGGTGGAAATATGGGGGCCACTGGCTGTGTTTCCTGGTCGTTTGATCGAAAAGGCGTCATTGTAATCGAAAGTGAAGATTTGGATGAAGATACTGTTATGATGGATGCGCTGGAAGCGGGCGCCGTTGATTTCTCCAACGAAGGACAGGTATTTGAGATTTACACCGAACCGGATCATTGCGGCAGTGTCACTACCGCAATGGAGGAAAAAGGATATGTCTTCTTGTCTGCAGAGGTGGAGATGGTTCCGCAGACGTACGTGACAGTTGCATCTGATGACGACAAGAAAAATTTGGAAAAACTCATTGAAATGCTGGAAGACAATGATGATGTGCAGAACGTCTGGCATAACTGGGAAGAGGAATAACAAATAAAAAGTGTTTTTTTCTCACAGTTTGATAGGCATTCCGCTTTGAGGAATGGGAATGATCCACTTGGCGGCAGAAAAAAGAGTAGTACGATAAAAAAGACAGGAC
>JAFOJR010000102.1 GCA_017420125.1 Oscillospiraceae bacterium
AAATCGCAAAAATAAAAAGAGCGCACCGCAGTTTTTCGGTGCGCTTTTTCTTTGCAAGAAGGCGTTATGCAATCGTGTGTTGGAACATTGCTCTTTCTATTTCTGGTGTCGGCAGCCACATCCGCCGCCACAGTTCTCAGCGCAGTTCTGACAATCCCCGCCGCAGGCAGCTCCTGCGAGTATGCGTCGGATGTGTCGTACAATCGTTGTCACCGCCCAGACAACCACCCCGGCAACCAAAAGATAAACTACATATTTCATCTGTCTGCTCCTCTATCCCAGCCCCAGCAGGTGGCCGATCTGATACACCAGCAGAGAAACTACATAGGCCACTGTAATTTGCCAGCCGGCAGAAAACAACATCCATTTGGTGCTGTAAAGCTCTCTGCGCATTGTCGCCACCGCAGCCACACAGGGGACATACAACAAAACAAATACCAGAAACGAAAAGGCCGACAGGGGCGTAAACGTCACAGAGAGGGCCGAAGCGATGGCGCCGCCGCCATCCAAAGTGGAGAAACCGTAAAATAACCCCATGGAGGACACCACGGCCTCTTTGGCAACCAGCCCCGTCAGCAGTGCAACTGCCGCCTGCCAGGCGCCAAAGCCCAGCGGCGCCAAAAGGGGTGCCAGGAAGGACCCAATCTGTCCCAAAATGCTGTGCAGGCTGTTTTCCACCATCTGCAGCTGGAAATTGAATGATTGGAGGAACCACAGGACGACACTCATGGCCAGGATCAGCGTACCGGCCTTGACCAGAAAACCTCGCACCCGTTCCCAAACATGCAGCAGTGTGTTTTTCAGCGTCGGCAGTCGATAGGGGGGAAGTTCCAGTACAAAGGGCGCCGGTTCTCCGCGAAACAGCGTTTTTTGAAACAATATGCCTGATCCGATTGCCATCAGCAGCCCCAGAACATAGAGAGAAAAAATCACAATGCCGCCAGTCCGGGCAAAAAATGCAGAGATCATAATGCCGTAAACCGGCAGGCGGGCGGAACAACTCATAAACGGCACCAGCAAAATGGTCAGCCGCCGGTCCTTCTCGTTTTCCATTGTGCGGGCACCCATCACCGCAGGCACAGTGCATCCAAAGCCCATCAGCATGGGGATAAACGCTTTCCCCGAAAGACCAAACCGTCGCAGCAGCCGGTCCATAATAAACGCCGCCCGGGACATATAGCCGGAATCCTCCAGCAGAGAAAGGAATAAAAACAACAGGGCAATCTGCGGCAGAAACGTAAGCACACCGCCCACACCGGAAAGCATTCCGTCTACCACCAAACTGACTACCCATGGAACCACGCCCCAGGCAGTGAGGCTGGTTTGAATCCAGTCGGCCAGCAGTCCGTTGACCAAATAGTCTACACCATCGGACAAAAAGGATCCTACCGGGCCAAAAGTAACAGCAAATACCAGCAGCATCATACACAGAAAAATGGGAATGGCCAAATATTTATGCGTTACAATTCTGTCAATCCGGAAGGAGCGGGAAACCGCATCGCCTTTGTTTCCGCGCTGCACTGTGTGCCGCACTACACCCTCAATGAAGCGATATCGGCTGTCTGCAATCAGCGTCTCTCTGTCTCCTAAGCGGTTGGAAGCTTCATATTCTGAAGCGATTTCCTCCACCTGCCGAGCCGCAGCGTCGTCCAGATGCAGCGCTTGTTCCACCAGCGCATCTCCTTCCAACAGCTTGACAGCCGCCCAGTGGGCTGGCAAACGGGCTTCATATGCCCGGTCGTGTACCAGTTCTCCAATCCGATGGTGGATGGCATGGGTAAAATCATCGTATAAATCATCCGGCTCAATGGTCACGCCCACATGCATTTGCCGGTGGGCAGCAGATAAAAGCTGTTCCAGATTTTTGCCGGCACGGGCAGAGATGGGGATCACCGGAATTCCCAGTTGCTTGGACAGCAGATCGTAGGAGATTTTATCACCCCGTTTTTCCATCTCATCCATAAAATTGACCGCTAAAATCATCGGCAGTTCCAGTTCCAAAAGCTGGACAGTTAAATACAGATTGCGTTCGATATTCGTCCCGTCTACAATATTGATGATGGCATCCGGTTTCTCTCCAATGATAAAATTTCGTGCTACAATCTCCTCCATGGAGTATGGGGAAAGGGAATAGATCCCCGGCAAATCTACAATGGTAACAGTATTACCGTCTACCGTTGTTTTGCCTTCTTTTTTTTCCACCGTAACCCCCGGCCAATTTCCCACATATTGGTTGGAACCGGTGAGGGCATTGAACAGTGTTGTTTTTCCGCTGTTGGGATTGCCCACCAGGGCAATTTTCATTTCCCGCTGATCATGTCCTGCATAGGAAGGGGTTTGGCTGTGAACCTCTGCTTCATGACCATGGTCCTCCCGCATCCGCCGCAGTACCGCTTCATCGGGGATTCGTTGGTTCATCGAGAGGACAGGAGACTGTTTGTCTGATACGTTTTCCGCCGTGGGCGGGCAAACCAGAATCTGATTTGCATCCTCCCGTCGGAGAGACAACTCGTATCCCCGCAGATTCACTTCAATCGGATCGCCAAAGGGGGCAATCTTCCGCACTGCAACAAGAGTTCCCGGGGTCAGCCCCATATCGATCAGGCGGCGGCGAATGGGCCCCTGGCGCGTCCCCACATGGGTAATAACGCCTGATTCTCCCGGCGCCAGGTGTTCCAGCGTCCGCTCCGCCATTTTTTGCTCCAACGCCGCTTTGTATTCCTTCAACTTTCCTCACATCCTCAAACGAAACCCTTCCCGACAGCTTTTCGCTGCTGTCGGCGATTCTTTCGTCATCCTTTCAAAATAACAGGCGGGGGTTGTAAATAAAACCCGGGGAAACCCTCTTATTCCTGCCCTTCACAAAGATATTTGGCTGCCAGCCCTGCCGCAAATGTAATCATCTGCATACAGCTTCTCTTTCGCTCTTTGCCTTCAAAGTCGCCATGGCGGTCGGTCAACTCGCTGCAGGTGATGGAGCCATACTGGGTTTTAAAATCATCCACCATTCTGCGAAATACAGGATATACCTCTTGTTGAAGTTGCTGTACCCGCTGTGCCATCTCTTCCCGTTCCAGCGGGTTGGCCCGGCCGGAAACGGCGCCCACTGCCATAACCGCACCGGAGACGGCGCCGCAGGTATGTTTTGTCATGCCGATCCCGCCGCCAAAACCGGAAGACAACGCCACAATTCCCGGCGGAAACTGAGGAAGCAGACCGCCATCAATACAGGCGCGCAACACAGCTTCTGCACAGTTGAACCCGGTTTTAAAATTATTCTTTGCCAATGCGGAAACGGTTTCCTGGATTTCCTCCACAGGTCTGGAGTCCATTTGTACCACGATCGCACACATCCTCTCTCGTTGATTTGCTTTGTTTTGCATTCACTCATATTCTATTCGGTTTTCTTATCATACAATATCCGTCGCCTTCCTGCAAGCGGGAAAGCGGCTTTTGTTTCGATGTGGAAAAAGAAATATGTGAACTGCGGAGAAAGCCCGCTGGAATGCTTGCATTTTTGAAAAAAAGGGAATATACTATTGAAAAGATGCAAAATCTCCCCTGTTTTCAATGGGAATTTGTACAGGAGGCCCGAACCATGAAAACGCTTCTGGTTGTGGTGGATTATCAAGTGGATTTTGTCTGCGGCACATTGGGTTTTGACGGTGCAGCCCAGTTGGATGACCGCATTTGCCAGGCCATCCGCCGACAGCGGCAGGCCGGCGGCGACGTCTGCTTCACGTTGGACTCCCACAGCGAATCCTATCTGGAAACCCAGGAGGGGCGCAATCTTCCCGTTTTACACTGTGTAAAACATACGCCGGGTTGGGCGCTGTTTGGCTCCGTGGCCGCGCTGCGCCGGGAATCCGACCCGATATTTGAAAAACAAACCTTTGGCAGCCTGTCTTTGGCAGAATATGTACGAAAAATCGGATATGACCAGATCACCCTTGTGGGGCTGGTATCCAATATGTGCGTTTTGTCTAACGCTGTGCTGGTCAAATCTGCATTGCCGGAAGCGCAGATCTGTGTTGATTGTGCCTGCACCGCCAGTTTCGACGCAGGTTTGCACGAAAAAGCCCTGGATATTTTAGAGGGCCTTCAAATCCAGCTTTTAAACCGCGGTTGATTATCTATCCGGCAATAGTGAAAGGACAGATTCATATGAAACCGGAAAATTATACCATGCTTTGCGACTTCTATGAGCTCACCATGGCCAATGGCTATTTCCAAAACAGCATTCGTGACCGGGTCACCTATTTTGACGTGTTTTTCCGCAAGGTGCCGGACAACGGCGGTTTTGCCATTGCCGCAGGACTGGAACAGGTCATTGACTATATTCAGAACCTTCGATTCACAGAGGATGATATCCGTTATCTGCGCCAAAAAGGCGGCTTTTCGGAAGACTTTCTGGATTATTTGAAAAATTTCCAGTTCACCGGTGATATTTACTCTGTTCCGGAAGGAACACCCATCTTTCCGAGCGAGCCCATTTTGACCGTGCGCGCTCCTGCCATCCAGGCCCAATTTATCGAAACTTATGTGCTGCTCACACTCAACCATCAATCATTGATCGCCACCAAGGCCAACCGAATTGTCCGTGCGGCAGAAGGCCGTCCGGTTTCTGAATTTGGTTCCCGCCGGGCACAGGGGGCCGACGGTGCCATTCTGGGCGCCAGAGCGTCCTACATCGCCGGGTGCGCCAGCAGCGCCTGCACTGTGGCAGACCAGCTCTATCAAGTACCTGCCAGCGGTACAATGGCACATTCTTGGGTTCAGATGTTCCCCGATGAGTACACAGCTTTTAAAACGTATTGCGAGCTGTACCCTCACAACAGCACTCTGCTGGTGGATACATACAACGTTTTAAAATCCGGCGTGCCCAACGCGATTCGTGCCTTCCAAGAGGTGCTTCTCCCTCAGGGAATCACAAAATGCGCCATCCGGCTGGACTCCGGCGACCTCACCTATCTGTCCCGCCGGGCCCGGGAAATGCTGGACGAAGCCGGCCTGACAGAATGTAAAATCGTCGCTTCCAACTCTTTGGACGAATATCTGATTCGGGATCTGCTGCTGCAGGACGCCAAGATCGACGCGTTCGGCGTAGGGGAGCGCATGATCACCTCCAAAAGCGAGCCGGTCTTTGGCGGTGTATATAAACTGGCTGCCATTGAGGACGACCAGGGCAATATTATCCCAAAGATCAAAGTCAGTGAAAACGCATCGAAAATTACCAATCCCCACTTTAAACGGGTATACCGTCTGTTTGAGCGGCGCAGCGGGAAAGCCATTGCGGATCTGATCTGCGTCCATGACGAAACGATTGATGTAAATGAACCTATGGAACTGTTTGATCCCAACGCCGTTTGGAAGCGAACCACAGTGACCAAATTTGAGGCCAAAGAGCTGTTGGTTCCCATTTTTGAAAAGGGGAAACTGGTTTATTCGCCGCCCTCCATTCAGGAAATTCGCCAATACTGCAAAGAGCAGGTGGACCTTTTGTGGGACGAAGTAAAGCGGTTTGAAAATCCGCACACTTATTATGTGGATTTATCCCGCCGCCTGTGGAATATCAAACAGGAGCTCTTGGCAAACAGCGGACGGTTTCTGTAAATCGTTCTGAGGAAAAAGGAACTGCTGTTATCAGCTGATCTATAAAAAATAAATCATACCACTTTGGGAAACGACTGCTTTATACAGTCGTTTCCTTTTTTCACCCCTGTAAGAACCTATATCTTCAAATGGAATCAGCAGGGAAGCGGGACCCATGTCAGAACCGGCAGTGTTCATTTGTTTAAAAAACGCATCTTTGGCATTAAGCGCCAAAGATGCGTTTTTTTATTTCCTATTTTTCTTGGGAAAGCCGTGTCAGCAGCGTTCGGGCGAATGCCCGGGCCTGCTGCTCCTTTTCTTCGGTCATAAATTCTGTGTGATACCCTTCGTCCCGGGCAAAGAAATGCCCTTGATAGGAAAGCTTGGAGTGCCTGCAGTATGCCTCCATGCCCCGTTCAAACAATACAGCGCTTTTTTCTTCCGGATATCCCCCGGTGAGAAACAGGGCGCAGGGCTTGTCCCGCCACAAAGCATTCCCTCTCTTTTTGCCGTAATACTTGTTCATCCCATAAACCAAACGATCCAGCATGGCTTTCATGGGTGCGGTACAAAACCAGGCATAGATAGGAGTGGCAAGCACCATGCAGTCCGCCGCCAAAATATGTTCGGCAAGATCTGCCATGTCATCCTGCTGCACACAGCCAAAGCGGTCTGGCACATCCTGACAGACCCGGCAGGCCAAGCAGGGGAGAATCTTTTTCTCATACAGCCAAAACACTTCTGTTTCGTGGCCTGCCTGCTGAACTTCCTCCAAAAACGGACGCAGCACTCCCATGGTGTGTCCTTCCCGCTTGGGGCTCCCCATTAAAACACAAACCTGCATCTGTGGTGCCTCCCTTCTGGTTTCCCCGGTCGGAAGCGCCCTATGTGTCTTCCCGGCATGTGACAGCAATGCCCAGTTCCTCCAACTGCTTCTCGTCCACCGTGTCGGGGCAGGACATCATCAAATCGGATGCGTTCTGCACCTTGGGGAAGGCGATGACATCCCGGATGGATGACGCGCCGGCCATCAACATACACAGACGGTCCAGTCCATAGGCCAAGCCGCCGTGGGGCGGCGCACCGTAGCGGAAAGCGTTGACCAAATGGCCAAACCGCTCTTCGATGTCCTGCTGGGAAATGCCCAAAGCCTGGAACGCTTTTTCCTGCAGTTCCGGCGTGTTGATCCGGATGGAACCACCGCCCAGCTCTGTACCGTTGAGGACAATGTCATACGCCTGGGCACGGCAGTTTGCCATATCTGTCAGCAGCTTGTCCTCATCTTCTGGCAGCGGGGCAGTGAAAGGATGGTGCATCGCCTGATAACGGCCTTCTTCCTCGCTCCATTCAAACATGGGAAATTCTGTCACCCACAGGAAGCGGAACTCTTTGGGATCCAAAAGGTCAAGTTGTTTTGCAATCTCACACCGCAAGGCACCCAACGCTGCCCAGACCACGGTGTTTTTCGCATCGCCCACAATCAACAGCAGATCGCCGGGCTTTGCTTCCGCCCGGGCTTTGATGGCCTCGTTTTCTGCTTCAGTGAGAAATTATGCATATGAAGAACTGGAAGACCCATCTGCATTCCACCGCAGCCAGGCCAATCCCTTGGCCTGATAAGTTTTGGCAAATTCTCCCAGCTTGTCAATCTTTTTGCGGTTGAATTTTTCCGCGCCGCCGTTGATATTGATCAGACGGACACTGCCGCCGCTGGCCACCGGTCCGGAAAACACACCGAACCCGCAATCTTTCACGATGTCGGAAATATCCTTCAGTTCAAATCCAAAGCGAAGATCCGGCTTGTCAGATCCGAAACGGTTCATCGCTTCAATCCAGGGCATCCGCTGAAACGGAACAGAAACTTCTACGCCCAGGATTTCCCGAAACACCCGCTTCAGATAACCTTCGTTCACTGCAATCACATCGTCCACATCTACAAAGGACATTTCCAGGTCGATTTGAGTAAATTCTGGCTGACGGTCCGCCCGCAGGTCTTCGTCCCGGAAACAGCGGACAATCTGCATATACCGGTCAAATCCCGAGAGCATCAAAAGCTGCTTATACTGCTGGGGCGACTGGGGCAACGCGTAAAATTTTCCCGGGTGCATCCGGGATGGCACCAGATAATCCCGCGCGCCTTCCGGCGTGGACTTGGTCAAAATGGGGGTTTCGATTTCATAAAAACCCTGTTCATCAAAATAGTCTCGCGTAACTTTGGTAATCCTATGCCGCATCAAAATGCCCCTTTGCATATCCGGACGGCGCAGGTCCAGATAACGGTATTTCAGCCGCAGGGTGTCGTTGACATCCGAATCTTCCAGAATTTCAAAGGGGGGCGTCTCCGCCTTGGCCAAAATCTTCAATTCGGTGACCTCCACTTCCACATCGCCGGTGGGCAGTTCGTGGTTTTTGGAGGAACGTTCCCGCAGCACACCGGTAGCAGCCACTACAAATTCTGCCCGCAGGGTAAAGGCGGTATCAAAAATCTCTTTCGGAGTCTGCTCGTCAAATGCCAGTTGGATGATTCCCGTGCGGTCCCGCAGATCAGTAAAAATCAGGCTTCCTAAATTGCGGCTGCGCTGCACCCAACCGCAGACGGAAATGGTTTTTCCCACATCCGCCATTCGAACGGTACCGCAATAGTGGGTGCGATGGAATTTTTTCTGTCCCATGTTTCTTCTCTCCTCTATCCCTGGCAGGCTTCGCCCCGCACCAGGCGGGCGATGTCCTCCGCATTCAGCTTGCAGGAGGTCTGCTCGCCGGTTTCCATTTGTTTTACATTAGCCGTGCCTTCTTCCAGCTCATTGCTGCCAATCACAATGGTATATTTGGCACCAATCCGGTCAGCATATTTCATCTGCGCTTTCAGGCCTCTTCCCATTGTGTCCCGCTCGACGGAAATGCCCAGCTGGCGCAACTGGAAAATCAGCTTTTCCACCGGCAGCCCGGCGTCGTCCCCCAGCCCAGCCAAAAACACATCGCAGCCGTGGGGTTTGGGAATCTCCACTCCCTGGGCCTCCATAACCAGAAGCAGCCGCTCAATGCCGCTGCCAAAGCCCAGACCCGGCACATCCTTTCCGCCGATGGCGGAAACCAGCCCATCATACCGTCCGCCGCCGCAGACCGTTCCCTGGGCGCCGATGGCGTCAGAGACAAACTCAAATACCGTGCGGACATAATAGTCCAGTCCGCGGACAATCCTGGGGTTGATGGAAAAGGCAATTCCCATTTCTTTCAAATATGTCTGCACCGCTTCAAAGTGATCCCTGCAGTCATCGCAGAGATAATCCAGCCCCACGGGAGCATTTTCCGCCACCTTGGCGCAGGACTCGTTTTTGCAGTCCAGAATGCGCAGGGGATTGCGCTCCATTCGCTCCAGACAGGTGGGACAGAGCGATTCCCGATGCGCTTCAAAATATTCTTTCAGCGCCGCATGATAAGCCGGGCGGCATTCCCGGCAGCCGATGGAATTGAGCTGTACATGCAGATCTTTCAACCCCAAACGGCGCAGGAAAGTATCTGCCAGACCGATCACTTCCGCCTCTGCCTCCGGCCGCTCCGACCCAAAATATTCCACACCAAACTGATGATGTTCCCGCAGGCGGCCGGCCTGGGGCTTCTCATACCGGAAGTTTGGCGCAATGTAATACACCTTCACCGGCAGACCTGCGCCAAACAGAGAATGCTCTACAAAGCTGCGGGCAACCGAAGCGGTTCCTTCCGGCCGGAGCGTGATGGATCGGCCGCCTTTGTCCGTAAAGGTATACATTTCCTTCTGCACTACATCGGTAGTGTCGCCCACGCTGCGCAGGAACAATTCCGTATGTTCAAAAGTAGGGAAGCGGATTTCGGAAAAGCCAAAGTCCGCTGCTGCCTTTCGCAGCGTCTCCTCCATATAATGCCATTGATATACTTCCGAAGGAAGCACGTCTTTGGTGCCTCTTGGGGCACCTGTCAGTAAAGCCATATTGTCACCCTTTCCCAATCGTACCCCTGCAGCCGGAGTACTCCGGTATTCTGCCGTCCGATTTCATTCCATTTTGAAAAGGGCGCGTTCCATTACGCGCCCCGGTTCTCCCATAAAAGGGAAGATGGTACTTTTTGCTTCGAAACCGCCAAAAAGCAATTCAGGAACCCCTGGTTCCTGAAAGCGGCCTCAAATGGCCTGCGCGGCATCGCCGCGGCAAAATGCATTCCGTTTTGCGCCGAAGCACCGATAACAGCGCTGTCCGGCGCAGCCTTTCGGGGAGCAGCTTCATCTGCTCCAAATATCGGACTTGCGCCGGATTGTCGCATTTACGCGGTGAAGGGCTTGTTTTTGGGATTCACAATATCCCGCCAAGCCAAATCTCCTCGCTCCAGACCGTGGATCAACATCTCCGCTGTGGCCACGTTGGTGGCGATGGGCACACTGTATTGGTCACACAGGCGCGTAATGTAACGGATGTCCTCCTCCAGATCGTTGGACTGGGTGTCAGAGATGAATAGAACCATGTCGATTTCGTTGTATGCAATGCGGGCACCAATTTGCTGGCTTCCTCCGTGTGCATGAGACAAAAAGAGGTTAATGGGAAGCCCCGTGGCCTCCGCCACCAGCCGACCGGTAGTATTTGTGGCACAGATGGTATGCTTTGCCAAAATGCCGCAGTATGCAATGCAGAATTGCACCATTAATTCTTTTTTTCGATTGTGAGACATCAGCGCAATATTCACCGTCAATCCACCTTCCTTCCGCTTCCTTCCGTTTGTTTCGTGTGGCGGGCACAGGAGAAATCCCCTCAGCGGATTCGCATTAAAGGAACTCGCATTCCCGTCAGCCGCTGGGCAATATGCAGATATGCCGTGGCTGCCCGCCCTCCGCCGGCGGCCAGCACCAGAGGTTTTCCGCTGCTGACGGCCAGCGTCACCTGCTCATCCTCCGGCACTACGCCCAAAAGCGGCAGGCTCACCGTGTCCATTACATCATCCAAGTTGGTTTTCATCTTTCGCACAATCCGGGCCTGCACCCGGTTGATTACCAAATGCCGTTCGGCAACATTCAGATCTCCCAAAAGAGAAACCGTCTGTTGGGCGTCCCGCAGGCTGACAGGATCTATTCCCGTAACCACAACGGCCCGTTCTGCACACTGCACCGCAACCCGCACACCGGGGCCAAGCCCCGCAGGACAGTCCAGCAAAATGTCATCAAACTGACACCGGGTCTCTTTTACCAACGGCACAAGGCCAGCCAGCACATGCTCCGGCAGGTTTCCCCTCTGGGGTGCCGACAGCAGAAACAGACCGGGGATATCCGGATGGGGGATAAAGGCGTCTTCCAAGGAACAGCGGCCTTCCACCACATCAGAAAAATCCATCATCACCCTGTCGCCAAGGCCCAAGACCAAATCTAAATTTCGCAGGCCGGCATCCGTATCCAGACAAAGCACCCGCCGTCCCATGGCGGCCAGGCAGGAAGCCACGCCTCCCACCAGGCAGGTTTTTCCCGCGCCGCCTTTTCCGGATACCACCGCAATGACCGCGCCCAAAAAACCGCCTCCTTTGCACTCGCTTCCCCACAGAACGGGAATAATCCGTCTCGCGGGGAGACAACAGATAAACACACTCTTAGATTTAGAATGATTATATCATTTTTATCCAAAGCTTTCAATATATTTTTGTGCAATTTGTGAGATGTTTTTTCCTTTTTTCCCTTGACGGCCACAATTCTTCGTCATAGTGTCCTTTTACAATGGCTCTTTTTGGATTTTTGCAAAACGCCGGGGATATTTGGATGGGGTTTCTTCCACTTTCTGGATTACCAAAATCTGCCGGGGTGTTCCATCGGGCAAAGTATAGCGATATGGATCTTTCATCGCGCCCCCCAGGCGAATTACTGCCTGCCGGGCGCTCTCGACCTCTTCTTC
The DNA here is from genome assembly GCA_017420125.1 of Oscillospiraceae bacterium. Taxonomy (GTDB): domain Bacteria; phylum Bacillota; class Clostridia; order Oscillospirales; family Oscillospiraceae; genus RGIG529. The sequence goes on from JAFOJR010000102.1 coordinate 11,496, forward strand.
ACAATGGACCGATTTCATGGCCAGGCAGACACCGCCCACCCGCACAAAAGGCAGACAGAGCTCCGCCAGCACCCGCAAATCCGCCACCGCACGGGAAACCGCGCAGTCAAACGACTCGCGCCAATCCGCCAATCGGCTCTGTTCTTCGGCCCGAGCCTGGACACAGCGCACATCCGCCAGACCCAAAAGAGCCATGCCCTCCTGCAAAAAGTCCACCCGCTTCCGCTGACTATCCAGCAGTGTCAGCCCAATGGAGGGTTCCAGGAGTTTCAGCGGCACCCCGGGAAAACCTGCTCCGGTGCCTACATCAACGATCCGCGCGCCCGCCAGCGGCCATGCGTTCAGCAAGGCAGCAGAATCTAAAAAATGCAGCTGGGCCACCGCCGTCGGTTCTGTGATGGCTGTCAGATTCATCACCTGGTTGCGTTCCAGCAAAAAAGCGGCATACGTTTCCATCTGCCGCACTGTCTGTTCATCCGCAGGCAGGCCCATCGCAGCAAGGCCTGCCTGCAGGACAGATTGAAAAGAATGTTTCAAAACCGGTTCCTCCATGGCTTAGCCGATTTTGTCTCTCTCATGAAGATAGGGCCGCAAAACTTCCGGAATGGTAACTGTACCATCTGCATTCTGGAAATTCTCCAAAATTGCCGCTACCGTACGGCCAACGGCTACACCGGATCCGTTAAGCGTATGCACAAAGGCAGGCTTGCCGGTTTCTTCGTCCCGGAAACGGATGTTGGCCCGGCGGGCCTGGAAATCTACAAAATTGGAACAGGAAGATATTTCCACATATCGATTATATGACGGCATCCACACTTCAATGTCATATGTCTTCGTGCTGGAAAAGCCCAAATCACCTGTGCAGAGAAGGACCACCCGATAGGGCAGGCCCAGTCCCTGGAGTACCTTTTCCGCGTTTTGGGTCAAGGTTTCCAACTCCTCAAACGAGTGCTTGGGATGGGCGAATTTTACCAGCTCCACCTTGTTGAACTGATGCTGGCGGATCAGCCCTCTGGTATCCCGTCCGGCAGAGCCAGCCTCCGCCCGGAAACAGGCGGAATAAGCGCAATACCGAATGGGGAGCTGCTCTGCTTTCAAAATTTCGTCCCGATGCATATTGGTCACAGGGACCTCTGCTGTGGGGATTAAAAAATACTCGTCCGTTTCTGCTTTCCCGGTTACTTTATACGCATCCTCTTCGAATTTGGGAAGCTGGCCGGTGCCGGTCATAGACGTGCGGCTGACCATATAGGGCGGCATTACTTCTGTGTAACCGTTTTCCATGACGTGCACATCCAGAAAATAGCTGATGATGGCCCGCTCCAAAGCGGCGCCCATGCCTTTATAAAAATGGAACCGGGCACCGGATACCTTTGCAGCCGTAACAGGGTCCAAAATGCCCAATTGCTCTCCCAGCTCCCAATGAGGCTTCGGGTCAAACGCAAAAGACGGCACTTCGCCCCAACGGCGCTGTTCCACATTTTCATCGCTGTCTGCTCCCAGAGGCACCTCATCAGCCGGGAAATTGGGCACAGACAACAGCACAGCCCGCAAGGCTGCCTCTGTTTCTTTCACCCCGGCATCCAGCTCTTTTCCCTTGGCTGCCAGTTCTTTCATTTCGGCAAACAGAGGCGCCGGGTCCTCCCCGGCTTTTTTCAAAGCCGGAATCCGTTTGCTTGCCTCGTTCTGCCGGGCCTTAATGGCTTCTGCCTGATATAACAATTCTCTCCGCTTGCTGTCCAGCTGGAGCATTTTATCGATTTCTTCTACATAGGCAGGGTTTCGCTTTGCAATGCGTTCCTTTGCCAATGCAGGATTTTCCCTTATCCATTTGATATCCAACATTGATCTTCCCCCTTGCGTCTTCTTATTTTGTCACGGCTTTTTGGATGGCAGCAAATTCCTCTGCGGCATTCCCTTCTCCCTGAGACGGCAGCGCCGAAATCAACGCCCCTTCCTCCATCTGGGCAATGAGGGTGCGGCAGGTTCGCAGCTGGCCGGATTCATATGCCTTCACAATCTGCCAGAACAGATTCAGCGCCTCTGCCTGCTTCCGGGAGGCTTCCAACGCTTCTTTCGCCGCCTCTGATTCTTTGATCCGGTTCTCATACTCCTGCACCTGCAGTTCCAGATCATCTACTTTTTTGTCCAGTTCGATGTTCCGCTGTTGGAGCAGTTCAATATTTTCCATCGCGGAATTAGAGTTCCGCAGGCCCTCCAGCATCTGTGCCGTGTTTCGCTGCTGCATAAAATAGGCCAGCAACAGAAACAAAAACGCCACGGCAAACAAGATAAAAATATACACGACAACGGATTTTTTTCGTTTGGTATTTCCCGCGGCATCTTTGTCCGCCACCGCGGAAACCGTTTTTGTCTCAGATTCCGTTTCCTGCTCCGGCAGGGAATTCAGGGGGCTGGTTTCTTCCGTCTGCGTTTCCAGCTCCGGCTTTCTCTCTTCCTTCATTCAGAAGTTCCTCCATATTTGATTTGTTCCAACGCGGCAAGCAATACCGCAAGATC
>JAFOJR010000103.1 GCA_017420125.1 Oscillospiraceae bacterium
GAGTAAAATGTCAACGTTCCTGTACGGCGCCATGTCCGGCGCTGTGGAACCTGCCGCGGCATTTGTTACGATTCTGGCTGCCAGGGCAGTCGTTCCTGTCATGCCGTTGCAACTTCCTTCATGGCAACATTCAGCTGGACACGATACAAAGCACCGCCTCTTGTCTCATGATACAGATCTTCAATGGTCTTGTTCGTGCGATCCAAATAATCCTGCAATTGCATGCCTTGTGAAGCAATGCTCATTGCAAATTCATCTACCATGCGTTTTACTTGGTTCTCCACCATAACTTCCGGGATATCCGCGTCCATATAGTCCACTACGTGGCGCAGCGCCTGATTTTCAAATGTCTCGTTTGCAATTTGTTCTCTTCTCTGACGCAGCTTCTCCGCACGATCCGCTTTCAGTTCTTCCAGTGTCGTAAATTCAGAGATATCTTTTGCAAATTCATCATCTAATTCAGGAAGCTTCTTTTCCTTGACATCGCGCAGCTTTACATGGAATACAACTGGCTTGCCGGCCAGATCAGCTGCATGATATTCTTCCGGGAACGTGACATTGATATCTTTTTCTTCATCAATCTGCATCCCAACCAGCTGATCCTCAAAACCGGGGATAAAAGTGCCGGATCCAATGACCAAGTCATACATTTCCGCTTTGCCGCCTGCAAAGGGCACCCCATTGTCAAACCCTTCGTAGTCAATCACTGCTGTATCACCGTTCTGGAGAGGACGTTCTACAGGTTCCATCCATGCTCCCTGCTGGCGCAGCTCTTCCAAATCCTTCTGGACGTCTTCTTCTTTAATCTCCACTTTCGGACGGAAAGAAGGAACACCCTTATAATGACGCAGGTGCACTTCCGGATAAACCGGTGCATCGACTTTAACCTTCAAACCGTCTTTCCCGACTTCCAGAACCTGGACATCCGGCTGTCCCACTAACTCCAAGGACTCTTTTTCAATCGCTTCATCGATTGCTGACGGAAGCACTTCGTTGATGGCATCTTCATAAAAAATATTCGAACCATATCTGGATTCCACAACTTTGCGGGGTACTTTGCCCGGACGGAAACCCGGCAAGTGGATGTCATGTTTCATTTTGTGATATGCCACTTCTACTGCTTTGTCAAACTCTACTCCATCCAGTTCAAGGATGAATTCTACTATACTGTGTTCTTTTTTTGTAATCTCTTTTACGTTCATGTAATTGATTCCTCCCGTGTTTACCCTATCTGTTTTATTTTAACAGAAAAGCTTTCAAATTACCATACTTTTTTTAATTTCTAAGGGATTATTTTTACTGGCGCAAATTGCAAATAGTCTGCTGCAATCAGGTGATAACAAACACCCCGTACTTCACCTTCAATAGCCAATCGGTGACTGCCTCCGTGAAGATGACCATAGTAGCAATGCTTCACACCATATGTTTCCATAAGCCGCATAATTTCTTCACATGTATACCCTTGATAGCAGGGCGGGTAATGAAGAAAACATAATTTTTCCCGTTCCCCTGCTGCTTTCAAAGAAGTCTCCAACCGCATAAGCTCTCGATGAAATACTTTGTCACTCCCTGTTTCTTCATAAAACCACCCGCGGGTCCCGCAAATAGCAGTTTCACCATAAAAATGACAGTTATTATGCAGAATCTCAAAGCTGGTAAAACCATTTTTGGCAAAAAACTGGTTCATTTTATTTGCAGTGCTCCACCAATAATCATGGTTCCCTTTCAGGAGAATTTTTTTGCCCGGTATGCGGTCCAGAAATGCAAAATCTGCTTCCGCTTCTTCCAAGCTCATCCCCCAAGAAATATCACCTGCAATTACCAATGTATCTTCCGGCTGTAAAACGTTCAGTGTTTGCTTCAGCTTTTCCATATATCCGTCCCACACGCCGCCAAACACATCCATTGGTTTTGCCACCGACAAAGAGAGATGTAAATCCCCAATCCCATACAATGCCATGTAACTCTCCCTTTAAGGCTACCGGATAAATTCCAGCACTTTTTCTGTCATTCCTTCTCTGCTGACACAATCCTGGAAACGAACTGTACTGTCTTTCAGCCGCGCAAGAGGAAGCGGTGCCGCAACACCTGTCAGTTGTACAAGCTGATCAATCCGCTCAGTTCCCTTTTTTAAATTTGTCTGTCCCAATGCTGACAAAACACTGTCGCAGAATTTAAAGGGACTTGCGGTAGATACGACAACCGCCGGCGTTTTGTCCAGCGTCTCCGCCCGATATTGGGCTAATACATGAACAGCCACTGCCGTGTGAGGATCAATCAGATACTTCGCACCGGTCCAAACCTGGCGAATGGTTTTCTTTGTGGTTTCATCGTCACAAAATCCTGCATAAAACAGATCCTCTATTTTCTGGAACAACTCCGGCTTCACTCGATAGCTACCCTGCTGCTTCAGGGATTCCATATATTCCCGCACCTCTTCTGATTTTCCGTCTGCCAAAGCGTACAGCAAACGTTCCAGATTGCTGGAAATCAAGATATCCATCGAAGGCGAGATGGTTTGATAAAACGGACGGTTTCGGTCATATACGCCTGTTTTGATGAAATCTGTCAACACGTTATTTTGGTTGGACGCACAGATCAGGCGCCCAATGGGCAAGCCCATTTGCTTTGCATAATAGGCCGCCAAAATATTGCCAAAGTTTCCTGTCGGAACGCAAACATTGATGGTATCGCCGACTTTGATCTTATCGTGTTTTACCAGATCCACATACGCAGAAATATAGTACACAATCTGCGGCAGAAGACGCCCCCAGTTGATGGAATTGGCAGAAGATAAGAAATGTCCTTCGGCAGCCAGTTCTTCTCGAATGGTCTTATCAGAAAAAATCTGCTTTA
>JAFOJR010000104.1 GCA_017420125.1 Oscillospiraceae bacterium
GTGCCTTCCCAATGTCTATGGGAAATACCCGGCTGCAAGTCGGCAGCTTTAGTGTTTTACACAAAGTGTCAATGATCGATTTTGCTTCGTTTCTTCCTCCATATGGACCAAAATAAGAAGCCCCGTCTTTTTGGCGGGTTGCCACCACAGAAAATCTGGGATATTGGGCTTTCTCTGTCAAACGAATATAAGGGAAGCCTTTGTCATCTTTCAGCAATACGTTATATTTCGGCATATGCTGTTTGATTAAATTGCATTCCAGTACCAATGCGTCAAACTCGCTCTGTACTAAAATTACATCAAAATCAAACACCTGCGCCACCATGGCGCGGGTCTTTGTACCATGGTCGGCATTCTCTTGGAAATATTGACTCACGCGGTTGCGCAGCGCTTTTGCTTTTCCTACATAAATGATGTCCCCATTTTGCCGTTTCATTAAATAAACACCTGGCGTTTTGGGCAAATCATGCGCTTTTCTCCGCAATTCTGCCAGCGTCATTGAGTCCTCCCCGTCCTTTGAAAACAACTGAATAGAAGAAAAAGCCGCCCCACCCAAGGGGGCAGCTTGCCCGTTATTGGGCACCTTCCGCTTACTTTGTTGCGTTCAAAGACTGTAATGGATTCCTTTGCCAGTTGGCCAAAGGAATCTCGTTTTTATTCAGAAAAATCAGAAAAAATCAATTCTGCCAATGCGTTTACTGCGACTTCTTCATCCGGTCCATTTGCAATCAGATTGATAGAAGTGCCTTTCACAATTCCCAGGGACAAGATACCCAACAGACTTTTCGCGTTCACACGCCGCTCGTCCCGCTCAATCCAGATACTACTTTTAAATTCATTTGCCTTTTGTATAAAAAAAGTGGCCGGTCTTGCATAAAGCCCTACTTGGTTATTCACCACTACTTCTTTCATGTACATGGTTCGTCAACTCCTCATGCAAAGTTATTCTTTCAATCCATTCTACATGCTTAGAATATCAAATTTCGCCCATACCGTCAATGGCTTTCTTTGATTTTCCAATCGTATTTTTGTCTTTCCCACATGGACTTGCAACTTTTCAATTTGTTTTGCATAAACATAGGGGAACAAACAAAAATACTTTTTGTTCATTTTATGCAAATTCTTGTTCCACGCCTCTACCCTTCAAGTCAGGAGAAAAAAATGGAATCTTTTGGAAAACGTATTTTGGGACGCGCTGCGGAGCGTTTGGATCTTCCCAGCGACGTCGTGGCGGGAACCAGCCACATTGAAATTATGGGTACAAACACCTTGCTTTTGGAACGTCATAAAGGAATTTTATTTTACGGAACGGAAGAAATTCACATTGCAATTTCCGATGGTGTAATGAAAATCAAAGGCTCCAGCCTTCTTTTAAAAGCAATGGATGCCCAGGCGCTTCTGGTAACAGGCCAAATTCGGAATGTAGAACTAATTTACTAACTCCCCCTGTACGGGTACGGTAAAACAAATTATTCCAGTTGAAGAAAAGTTGGGAGGAATCCAATATGCAAGCATTCATCAACCGACTGCAGGGGCGGGTTCGTCTGGAAATTGAAGGTGCGTATCCGGAACGGTTTCTCAATATTTGTGCCGCAAACGGGCTGCCCTTTTGGGGTCTTGTTTATCAAAGTGAAACCTGCCTGCACGTAAGTATGACAAGAAAAAATTATTATCGGTTAGAACCTTTTGCCCAGCGGGCCATGTGTACTGTAACACTTTTGGAGAAAACCGGTCTCCCTTTTTTTCTGCGCCGATTTCGCCATCGCTATGCTTTCCTGGCGGGTGCTGGTCTCTGCATCTTTTCGCTTTTTTTCCTGTCTCAGTTTATTATTGATGTAGAGATTACCGGAAACAAAACCACCTCAAGTGATCGGATTCTAACCGTTCTGAGAGAAAATGGTCTGCGGCCCGGTGTCTACGGGCCGTCCATTGATGCCAGACTGCTGTCCCACCAAGCATTGTTGGAACTGCCAGAGCTCTCTTATCTCAGCGTTAACCTTTCTGGATGCCGTGCCACTGTAGTAGTACGGGATCGCATCCCAAAACCGGAAATCATAGATTTGCGCACCCCTGCCAATGTGATTGCCGCAAAGGCGGGGGTTATTACTCGAATAGAAACATTGGAAGGTGTCCCAAAAGTTGCATCCGGAAATACAGTCTTACCTGGAGAGCTTTTAATCAGCGGAATTGATGACATCGAAAGCGCAGCCGGAGACGGAAGCTCTGTCGGAACCCGCATTCTCCACGCTATGGGCAACGTTTATGCCAAAACATATTATAATCGCTCTGCACAAATTCCTTTGACCGCTCAGGTGAAATCATACACAGGTGTAAATAAACGTCACCTTTCCCTTCTTTTTGGCAGGTGGCGGATAAATTTCTATGGAAACGGTAGAATTTCCTATCCCAATTATGATAAAATAGAGGTGAACCACCAACTGAAGCTACCTTTTGGCATTACACTGCCTGTGGGATTCCAATCGGAACAGTACGCAGAATATATTTTGAAAGAAGCAGCTGTAAACCGGACATCGGCGGAATCATTTTTGCAAACTTTTCTTCTGCAGAAACTGAAAAAAGAAATTGGTACAGGCACTCTCCTGCAGTATCATTTTACAACCGATGTGAAAGACGACGTTTTAACTGTCACCTTGCTTTGTGAGTGTGAAGAACAAATCGGTGTTACGGCTGCATTATTCACAGAAAGTACAGA
>JAFOJR010000105.1 GCA_017420125.1 Oscillospiraceae bacterium
ACCCCCACGCGGCTGACGGGAAGTATCAGGTTCGCAGCCTGTATTTTGACACCCTCCGCGACAAGGCCCTGCGGGAGAAAATCGACGGCGTCAACACGCGGGAGAAGTTCAGGCTCCGCCTGTATAACGGCGATTGTTCCATGATTCGTCTGGAGAAAAAAAGCAGGCGAAACGGACTTGGGACCAAATGTTCCGCAAATCTCACCGCCGCGGAGGCAAAGAAGCTCATAGAAGGCGACCTGAACTGGATGCTGGACACGGACCGCCCCCTGGTGCAGGAGCTTTACTGCAAGATGCGATATCAGGGGATGCGCCCGAAAACCATCGTGGATTACACGAGAGAGCCTTTTGTTTTTCCCCCGGGGAATGTGCGCGTCACGCTGGACTATGATATCCGCACCGGACTGGGCTGCACAGATTTTCTGGATCCGGATATCGTTACCATCCCTGCCGGAGACGCTCCCATCCTGCTTGAGGTGAAATGGGACGCATTTCTTCCCGCGATCATTCGGGACGCGGTCTCCGTGCCGGACCGGCGTGTCGGGGCCTTTTCCAAGTATGCCCAGTGCCGGGTATACGGCTGATAGACGAAAGGAGCGTGTATGATGTCATTCTCAGATATTTTTAAATCCAGTTTTTTGGAAAACGTGACCAGCATCAGCCTTCTGGATATGGCGCTTGCCCTGGTGCTGGCCTTCGGCGTCGGTCTGTTTATCTTTTTCATCTACAAAAAGACCTACGCGGGCGTGATGTATTCCTCTTCCTTCGGCGTAACGCTGATTGCCCTGACGATGATCACGACCCTGGTCATTCTGGCTGTTACCAGCAACATCGTGCTGTCCCTCGGTATGGTCGGCGCATTGTCCATTGTGCGGTTCCGCACGGCGATCAAAGAACCCATGGATATCGCCTTTCTCTTCTGGGCCATTGCCGTCGGGATTGTGCTTGCCGCCGGGCTGATCCCGCTGGCGGTCATCAGCAGCGTGATCATCGGCGTCATTCTTCTGGTATTTGCCAACCGCAAGGACAGCTCCAATCCGTATATCGTGGTGCTCTCCTGCGCGGGGAGCGAATATGAGAAAGCGGCGACGGACTATCTCGCGCAGAACACAAAGAAATGCACCGTCAAGAGCAAAACGGTGCGCAAGGGCAGTGTGGAATTGAATATAGAAGTGCGTCTGGCTGACGACAACACGGACTTTCTCAACGCCCTGGCCGATCTGCCGGGTGTGAACAACGCGGTACTGGTCAGCTACAACGGCGACTACATGGGATAAGGAGGGAGCTGCGTGTCCACCCACAGAAACATCGACAGAATCTGCATTGTCGTACTCGTGCTGACGCTTCTCCTGACGGCGGCTTTCATGAACGGAGAAAAGCTGGGGATCCGGGTTGCCGCGGACGAAGATGCAGAGTCGTACAGCGAAACCGTTTTATTCACCGCAAATGATCAGGACGGGGACTGGGCGGAGAACGCCGATACGACCAATATCACCCTGGACGGCTCCGGCGGAGAGATCGACGGCAGCGGCGCCTATTTTCTGGACGGCAATCTGGTGATCTCCGGCGGCGGATGGTATGTCCTCTCCGGCACGTTGGAAAACGGCGGGATTGTGGTGGATGCCGATGCTTCTTCCAAGGTCTGGATTTTGCTGAACGGGGTGACGGTCCACTGTTCCGACGATGCATGTCTGCGGGTTGATCAGGCAGACAAGGTGTTCCTGACACTGGCGGAAGGCACGGAAAACACGTTTGCCAGCGGCGCAAGTTACTCGGAGGAGGCACTGTCGGACAATACCGGCGGCGCGATCTTTTCCCATGACGATTTGACCATCAACGGCAGCGGGAGCCTCACCGTCACAGCCGGGTACAAGCACGGAATCGACGGCAACGATTCGCTCGTTATCGCGGGCGGGAATCTCACCATCACCGCGCCCCAGGATGGCATTCACGTCAATGACAGCTTTCGCTGCATGGCGGCGTCCCTGACCATTGACGCAGGGGATGACGGCATCCACAGCGATGATGAACTTTACGTGGAAAGCGGCACCATCCTCATTTCATCCTGCTATGAGGGCCTTGAGGCATGCACCATAGACATCGTCGGAGGCGACATCACGATTTACCCAAGAGACGACGGCATCAATGCCAGCGGCGGCAGCGGCACAACGGACTTCGGCGCTGCCGGCGGCACAGGAGGCAGGGGACAGTTCGTGCCTTCTGCAGATATGGTTGACGATGGGGGCCGGACAACGCCGCCGGATGGTACGGAGACAACCGGCAGCGAAACCGGGAACGAAAACGGCGGCCGTTCCCTGCCTTTCGGCGGTGAAATGCAGGGGCAGCCCGCGGCGGAACAGGAAGAGCGTTCCGCAGACGCCGGCGGGGAAGAAACATACATCCGCATCAGCGGCGGCACGGTGACGATTCTCAACGAGACCGGGCGGGATGCAGACGGACTCGACTCCAACGGAAATATCTACATCGACGGCGGAGAGATCCGAATCAGCCTCCCCGGGGACGGCGGCAACAGCGCCATCGACTGCGGCAGCGAAAGCGGCGGGGAATGCATTGTCACCGGCGGCACAATCCTGGCTTTCGGCGGTGCCGGCATGGCGGAAGGATTCAGCGCCGACTGTACACAATGCGCGGTGCTCTACCAGCTTGACGCCGGGATGGAGGCGGGAACGGCGTTCCGCGTGCTGGACGCAAACGGGGAAGAGCTCCTCTCCTGCACGCCTGCATGCAGTTATTCCGCCGTGGCCTTCAGCGCGCCGGAGCTGACTGTGGGCGAAACCTGTACCGTCGTTTTCGGGGAAAACAGTGCGGAAGTGACGCTGGAATCCACGGCGCTGTCGGTGGGCAGTGCCGGAAGCATGGGCAGCATGCAGTTCGGCGGCATGGGCGGAGGAGAAGCAGGGCCGCACGCCGGGCAGGACGGCGAAACCGGCCGGGAGCATCCGGCGCGGCAGGACGGTGGAAGAGGAGGACAGAAAGAGCCTTTCCCCGACGGGCTGCCGCAAGCCGGAGAGACAGAAACAAAATCCAGCGGCTTCACCGCTCCCGCCGAGATTGACGGAACCGTCTGGCTGCTGCTGGGCGCCTCTGTTCTGGCCCTGGCGGCCGGGATATGGTTTGCAAAGAAGAAGCGGAGACGTTCATAAATCCTGCCGGAAATCCGCTCACAGCCGCGATTTTTGAAAAATTTAATTATCTTCAATCTTCTTTCAAGGAACCTCCCTTATCATGAGTCCATCAACGTAAGGGAGGTTTTCTCTATGAAGCATTTACCGAAAGCGCTTGCGCTTCTTCTGGCTGCCATGCTGGTCATCGGCCTCTGCGCCTGTGGAACCGGCACAGCAGATTCCGCGCCCGACGGGGACGGTTTTTCTCAGCAGTCCCACAATCAGGACGGACCGGGCCAGCCCCCTGACGGGACTCCGCCGGACGGCGGCGGCCCCGGCGGCCCCGGCGGCGGCAGCGCCGACGTGGACTATGCCGCGGCAGTGGAGATCGTCTCCGCCGACACCCAGGAGAACCAGACGTATGACAGCACCGCGGCGGACGAGAGCGCTCTGATGATTGCAACGGCAGACAGCGTGACCGTCACAAACCCCGCTGTCACCAAGTCCGGCGACTCCGCCGGCGGCGATGGCTGCAGCTTCTACGGCCTGAACGCCGCGGTGCTGGTGAAGGACGGCTCCGAAACCACCATTACCGGCGGGTCCGTCACCTCGGACGCTGACGGCGCAAACGGCGTCTTCTGCTACGGCGGCAACGGCGGACAGAACGGAGCAGACGGCGACGGAACCACCGTTATCCTTCGCGATACCACCATCCGGACCACCGGTGACGGCTCCGGCGGCATCATGACCACCGGCGGCGTGACCTATGCCTATGATCTGGATGTGGCCACCAGCGGCCGGTCCTCCGCGGCGATCCGGACGGACAGAGGCGGCGGCACGGTCACAGTGGACGGCGGCACCTACACCACCAGCGGGCTGGGTTCCCCGGCCATCTACTCCACGGCGGACGTCATCGTCTCCCGCGCGGCGCTGACCTCCAATTGTTCGGAAGGCGTCTGCATTGAGGGTATGAACGCCGTCTGGCTGACCGACTGCGATCTGACGGCCAGCAACACGGAATGCAACGGCAATGCAACGTTCTTAGACAGCATCATGCTCTATCAGTCCATGTCCGGTGATGCCGACAGCGGCACGTCGTCCTTCACCATGACAGGCGGCACGCTGAAAAGCATGTCCGGCCATGTCTTCCACGTGACCAACACCAATGGGGTCATTACGCTGGAAGGCGTCCAGATCATCAATGAGGACGCGGACAATATTCTGCTCTCCGTCTGTGGCGACGGATGGAGCGGCGCGGACAACATCGCCACGCTGAACGCATCGGAGCAGAAACTGACGGGCGCGGTGAAAGTTGGCAGTGATTCCAGCCTGACCCTGAACCTGACAAACGGCTCGGCGTATACGGGCGCGATCGACGGTGCGATCACCAATGTAAAGGGCACGACCGTCTCCGCGGAGGTCGGGACAGTCCATGTCACGCTCGACAGCACCAGCACATGGACGCTGACCGCAGATACCTATATC
>JAFOJR010000106.1 GCA_017420125.1 Oscillospiraceae bacterium
AGCCAGAGGAATTGAAGTAGATGCATCTCAAATTATCATCGGATCTGGCGCGGAATATATGTATAATTTAATTGTCTCCCTTTTGGGCCGAAACCAGAAATATGCCATTGAAACCCCTTCCTATGAAAAAATTGAGCAGATTTACCACACCCACGGAATCCAGTGTGAAAAGCTTCCGCTTGGAAAAGATGGGATTGATTCAGCTGCACTTTCTCGTATTGACGCCAATGTGCTCCATGTCACACCATATCGCAGCTTTCCAAGTGGCGTAACTGCAACTGCAACAAAAAAAAGAGAGTACATTCAATGGGCAAAGATGCATCAGGCAACAATTATCGAAGATGATTTTGAATCAGAATTTTATCTGCGCCGCAAACCTATTGAAACATTATTCTCCATGGACCCGAAAGCACAAGTAATTTATCTCAACACATTTTCCAAAACAATTGCATCTGCCATGCGAATGGGATACATGGTGCTTCCGGAGGAAATGTTAGAAAAAGCACAAAAAAATATCGGGGTTTTTTCCTGCACAGTTCCCACTCTGGAACAATATGTCCTAACCGAATTAATTGACAGCGGCGATTTTGAACGACATCTGAATCGGGTGCGCCGCAACAGGAAAAAACAAGCAGAACATTTGAAATCAAAATAAAAAGCACGATGGGATTCATCGTGCTTTTTAAGGAGGTTTTTCATTCGGTTTCATTATTGCCATAATCATTTGCCGTTCCGCTGCTTCACTTTCGTTCCGTCAAATTTCGATTTTTATGGTATTCAAACCGTGAAAAAAAGGGGGTTATATAAAAGGAGAGAGTTACATAAATATCCTTTGCAACACCGGTGTGCCGTAGCGGGCACACCGGGCTGCAGAAAAAGGATTGGGGGGAGAGAGAAAAATTCCTTTTTTACTCCGCAATACAAGCCGGCTGCAACTTTTTTGCAGTTATTCTTGTCCGGATCAGGGGGCCGGGAACCTTTATCACCGTTCTGCCCATCGATTGGTTGAGGATGGTAGTCGATGCAACATAAAGAGCCAAGATACCTGCGACCAGCATGGAGTATGCAATAATGTGTGTGACGGCAACAAGTGTTGCCCCAGAGCCAAGTAGGCCCAGGTCCTTAACGGCAGTCAGGGGAACCGCCACATCCAAAGATAAGATGCTAAAGGACATCACTGCATTGGAATTTTTTAAGTACGCCGGAGTCCAGGTGAGCAACGCAATGGCCAATGCCAACCACGCCCAACCGTCAATGCTGGCATCCAGAACGATTCCGTTCTGAGTCATCCAGAACTTGAACAACAATTCTACTCCGGTAACAAACATGAAAAACGCAGAGAAAAAAAGGAATACGTTACCACCTATCAGATTGCCATGTTTCAGCTCGATCAGTCCCACAATTACCTGGACTATGAAACCGCCTAAGAGCCAAATTCCTAAAAGAGGTGCTGCATTTGCTTCCACCCGGCCGGAATGCATGGCAAAAAATACGAAACAAGATAATGCCGTTGCTACGAGACCTGCGGGTGAGGGATCTGCCCATCGGTGAATATCACTCTTTGTTGTCATGACAAAACCTCCATTCTTGTTTCATCACTTCGTTTTTGTTTCTGTCTTCTGTTGTTTCTATATTACCATATTGCAAATAGTTTGTCAACAATTATTTTGTTTACAAATTATTATTATACTACTTTTTCATGTTTTGACCAAGACATGAATAGTTTATTTGTTTATAATGCACATTTTTTATGTTATCTTTCTTCTTTTTACCCTTTTCTTCTGTGTAAAATGAGCACCTTGAAAAAGTGAATTCACTTTTTCAAGGTGCTCGTTTTAAATTTTTTCACTTCTTTTTTGAAAAACAACCTGCGTTTGTCCACCACAGGCGGTCTCTATTCTCCTAACACAGCCCGGTGAAATACCTTCTTTCCTTTTTTTATCATCAACCCCTCTTTTACCTGGGTTTTGGTGTATGTCGTGGAAATATCAGTTATTTTTTCTCCATTCACTGAAACACCTCCCTGACTGATCAGCCGCCGCGCTTCCCCTTTTGACGGTACCAAACCACAGCTGCAAAGCAAATCAATCACAGAAATCGTATCTTCGGAAAACGCCTCTTCCGGCAGTACTGTTTCCGGCATATTCTCCAAACTTCCACCACCTGCAAATAAACCGCGGGCTGTCTTCTGTGCTTTAT
>JAFOJR010000107.1 GCA_017420125.1 Oscillospiraceae bacterium
AATAAACCGCGGGCTGTCTTCTGTGCTTTATCGGCTTCTTCTGACCCATGTACCAGTTTGGTCAGTTCATAAGCTAAAATTTCTTTCGCCTGGTTTAACTGACTTCCTTCCCACTGATCCATTTTTTCAATTTCTTCCAAAGGCAAAAAGGTAAGCATGCGGATGCATTTCAACACATCGTCATCTCCCACATTGCGCCAATACTGATAAAATTCATACGGGGATGTTTTGTTGGGATCCAGCCACACGGCACCAGAAGCAGTTTTTCCCATTTTCTTTCCCTCAGAATTCAACAGCAGGGTAATGGTCATGGCGTAGGCATCTTTCCCCAGCTTCCGACGAATCAGCTCTGTTCCCCCCAGCATATTAGACCACTGATCATCTCCACCAAACTGCATATTGCAGCCATATTTCTGGAATAAATAATAGAAGTCATAAGACTGCATAATCATATAATTAAATTCCAGGAAACTGAGCCCTTTCTCCATCCGTTGCTTATAGCATTCCGCCCGCAGCATATTGTTGACGGAAAAACAGGTGCCTATATCCCGCAAAAAGTCTACATAATTTAAATCCAACAGCCAGTCTGCATTATTGACCATAATCGCTTTGTCTTCTCCAAAGTCGATAAACCGCTCCATTTGCTTTTTAAAGCAGTCACAGTTATGCTGAATGGTCTCGAGCGTCATCATTTGACGCAGGTCAGACCGGCCGGAAGGGTCGCCAATCATCCCTGTTCCACCGCCCACCAGAACAACAGGTCGGTTCCCTGCCATCTGCAGCCGCCTCATCAGGCAAAGTGCCATGAAATGGCCAACATGCAGAGAATCCGCCGTAGGGTCAAATCCAATGTAAAAGGTAGCCTTCCCATTATCAATCAGTTCTTGAATTTCCTTTTCATCGGTCATCTGTGCTATTAACCCTCTGGCCTTTAATTCTTCCATTACTGTCATTGTTTCCTTCTCCTCGCTCCGTATATGTGTTCTATATAGGTCATAATATGCCATTTTTCATTCGCATAATGCTTCTTTCACGTTTTTTCTCTCGTCTTGCTCCACATTTCCAGCATTTCTTTTGCATTCTGCATACTGGACCCCGTCATTCGGTCTCCAGAAATAATCCGGGTAATTTCTTCTGCCCGTTCATCTGCAGAAAGAGAGCGAAGAACGGTATAAGTACGGCCCTGGTGCTCCTGCTTTTCCACCAGGAAATGTGCTGTGCCAGCAGCTGCAATTTGCGGCAAATGGGTTACACAAAGAACCTGCCGGTTTTTTGCTATGGTGCGCAGCTTTTCTGCCACCCGGCTTGCGGCCCTGCCGCTGACACCGGTATCTACCTCGTCAAAAACCATCGTCCCCACATCGTCATCCTCTGCAACTACGTTTTTAATGGCCAGCATGATACGGGCCAATTCTCCGCCAGAAGCAATTTTGTGAATCGGCCTCAATGCTTCTCCTGCATTCACTGAAAGTAAAAACTGTACCTGGTCCATACCGGTTTCATCCAAACCATATGGTCCTTGCTTCGGGATAAACTCTATATAAAATTGTGCCCGCTTCATATCTAACTGTTGAAGTTCTCGGATGATGCGAGATTCCATCTGTTCCGCCGCAGTTTTTCGCGCAGCGGACAACTCCTCTGCCCGCTGTTTGCTTTCCTTGAACGCTGCCTCCAGTTTTTTCTCCAACTGAAGGAGCGTTTCCTCGGAAAGAACAATCTGCTCCAGCTCTTCCTTGCTCTTCTCCAGATAAGCTAACATTTCTTTTGTATTTGCTCCATATTTCCGGCGCAACCGATATAATAAGTCCAGTCGCCCTTCGATACGATCCAGTTCCTCCGGGGAAAAATCAAACTGATCGCCAAATGATCGAACCTGATCAGCAACTTCCTGGGCGGCATCAATCACTTCATAGAGCCGCGAGGAAAGCGCCTCTGTCTCCGGACTGATAGAAGATACTATGCGCAACGCAGCCCATGCCTCTTCCAATAAAGAGCAGGCACCTTCCATGTTTTCATTCCCCATGAGACATTGTTCGGCCTCTTCCAATGCTTCTATCAGCTTTCCTGCACCCCGCAGCAACGTGCGGCGTGCGCGCAGTCCCTCTTCTTCGCCTTCTTGTAAATTGGCTTGCTCCAATTCTTCAATTTGAAATTGCAATGTGTCGATCCTGCGGCTTTTTTCCGCTTCATCCATTTGTAAAGTGTCCATTTCCGCCTGCAGCTGCTTCACCTTTTGAAAAGCATTTCGGTATTCATTCCGCATTTGTTCCACCCCGGCGAACCGGTCCAAATAGGATAAATGAAGACGCTCGTTTAATAACTGCTGGCCATCTTGCTGACCATGGATCTGCAGCAATTGCCCTCCCAGTGCCCGTAGCATGGACACCGAAACAGGACGGTCTCCGATCCGGCACAGGCCTTTCCCGTCCTGATGCAGCTCTCGGGAAAGCAGCAGGTTTCCGTCTTCATCCGGGAAAATCCCATTTTCTTCTAGCCAGGCAGATGGAAAAGGAGGCTGAA
This sequence comes from Oscillospiraceae bacterium, assembly GCA_017420125.1. GTDB lineage: Bacteria > Bacillota > Clostridia > Oscillospirales > Oscillospiraceae > RGIG529. The sequence continues at coordinate 2,521 of JAFOJR010000107.1, forward strand.
ATACTGCC
>JAFOJR010000108.1 GCA_017420125.1 Oscillospiraceae bacterium
GTTCTCATACTACCATGATCACCGAAACTTGTCAAGTCCTTTCATGCAGATTTTTATGATGTTTCTGTAATTTTTTCATAAAAGCCTGGAATAAAAACAAGAGGAAACATGGCAACCTGCAATAGATGAATCCCAGAAGCGTTTTACTAAAAACACGCTGAAATCTTGATTTTTCTTACTTTTCGCTATACAGGCATTGATACAGTTTCATGAAATTTGCGTCCCGTTCTTCAATTACTTTTTGTGCGCGGTCGCCGGAGTAGTCATAAAAGCCGCGGCCGGTCTTGACACCCAGATTGCCCTGTGCTACCAGACGGCCCATTTCACCATCGGTAACAGCGTCGCTGAGATCGGGGAACAGATATTTGGAGATGGAATCAAACACGTCCAAGCCACCCAGATCGAGAGACTCGAACGGACCAAGACAGGCATAGCGGAAGCCGAGACTATATTTCATAACAGCGTCAATGTCTGCCACATCGGCTGCGCCAATTTCCAGAATATGCAGAGCCTCTCTGACAATAGCCAGCTGCAGGCGGTTGCCGATCTGCCCTTTGATATCCTTCTTGACGATAACGGGCTTTTTGTGGATACGGTTCGTTACGTCATAGATAATCTGTGCTGCCTCATCAGCTGTTTTTTCACCTTTGATAATTTCTACCAGCGGGACGAGATGCGGAGGATTCCAAAAATGCATTCCGGCGAAACGTTCGGGATTTTTCACGCCTTCCGCAATGCTGGTGATGGGCAGCCCGGAGGTATTGGAAGTGACGACAATGTCATCAGAAATAATCTGGGAGATGGTCCGGAAGAATTCGTGCTTGACCTCCAGATTTTCGGCAATACCTTCTACAATATAGTCTGCCTTGGCAAATGCATTGATATCTGTAGTGAAGGACATACGGGACAGGACAGCAGCTTTTTCTTCTGCAGTGGAAGTTCCTTCCTGGATAGCAGTGTCCAGATTGCCGGAGATTCTGGCCTGAGCGCGGTCCAGAGAAGGCTGGCGGCGATTGTACAGAATAACATCGAAGCCGCTTTGTGCAAAGATTTGCGCAATGGAAGTTCCCATAGTGCCGGCGCCGGCCACTACGACAGTTTTGATTGCAGATCCACTTTTCATGATGAAACTCCTCCTTTTTAATAATAAAAAATGAAATACCGAACAGACAAAATACGCAATATGGAAATTTTCCATTTTTTATTATACACTATAAGCAGACAACGTGCAATTGACAAATTCGAAAGAAGCGTGATACAATACAAAACACCCAAAATAAGAATATGCGGATATGGCGGAATTGGCAGACGCGATGGATTTAGGTTCCATTGTCAACAGACGTGCAGGTTCAAATCCTGTTATCCGCACCAGCCCCATGAATTTTTCGGCTTCATGGGGCTGTTTTATTTGCTTTTTTGTGGCAGCGTGCCGCTTTGCAGAAAAAGAAACACGCGGGAACCGGCATTTGCCGGTTCCCGCGTGTTTGTCAGAGAGGTAAGGATATACTATACGAAATTTATTTGCCTAAGTTAGCAGGAGGACCAACGCGGGTGGACGGATCCATCATGCGGACGAGAATAGCGGCCACAGACCCGCGGTCGATCAGACTGTCTGGCAGGAATGTGCCGTAAGAGTTGGTACCGTTGGTGATGCCTGCACGATAGAATTTATAAATGCCATCGTCCCATACACCCATGGTAACCGGCACATCGGGAATAGAATTGTCGGGGATGTTGTTCTTCACAGGGAATGCGGCATCCGGCAGAGAACGCGCAAACAGATAGACATACATCTCACGCGTAATGTACTGATTTGCCAATTTGTAAAGATCCGCATATCCCGGCTGGAAGGCATCGGAATTTTGCTGGATGATGCCCTTGTTGCGGCAATACTGATAGTAAGAGTCATACCAGTTGGGAGAGCCGTTTGTCAGAGTGACTTTGCCCTCTGTGTAAAGCTGATGCATGCATGCAGCCAGTTTGACAGCCGCAGCATAAGTCAGGTTATTCAACGGACGGAACAGAGTGGGAGTTTCCCCGTTAATCAATCCCATCTGATGTGCCGATCTGACCCAGGAGTAATACCATGCACTGGTGGGTACATCAGTGAAGGGGAAGACGTATTCCGGTGTTTTCGAGAAGGAGTACCGGAGAATGGCTTCTGTGCCGGTGGTGGGGAGATTTTCCACATATGCCGTATTGGAGTTGATCTGCATCTTGGTAGTGCCGTCGAATCTATATCCGGAGTACGGTGTAATAGAAACTCTTACCGTATAAATTTTTCCACCTACGGCAATGGTGCCGGCGGGAATGATTTTACCATCGCAGATCCATTCTGTTTTGACAATTTTGCAGTCATTCAGGACTTGATCTTTGGGTCCGTAGGCGGCAGCTTTTGTTGCCTGGGGAAGAGCAGTGCCAACAGCAGGTGCGTTCACCGAGACATTGACTTTGCTGAGCACAGTGGGGGTGACGGAAACGGTAGCGGTGTTGGAGTTAACAGTTTTGCCGTCCTGACCAGTGATGACACAACGGTATTGAAGCTTTGGATAGGAATAGCTGGTTTTAATGGTAAGGGTAGCTGTTTTTGCGCCGGAATAAGTGGGCGCGGAACTGTTCGCCTGGCCATCCACAACATTGGTCCACTGGTTGCTGCTGGTATTATAATACTGCCACTGGTAAGAAGAGGCATTGCTGGCCGAAACAGAAAGCTTTATTGTGGAACCGTCTACAGCAGAAATGCTGCTGACAGGCTGGGACGTGATGGAGGCAGACGGTGCCGGTTTGATAACGACCGAAATCGTTTTCGTTGTGGAGCCGACATAGTTTTGGGCTTTTACCACGAAAGAATACGTTCCGGGTGCAGTAGGAGTGCCGGAAAGATACCCTGTGGAATAAAACTTCAGTCCGCTGGGGATACCGCCGCTTGTGACAGAATAAGAGATGGGTTCAGCACCAGAGGAGCAGTATACAGCTCTTGCATAAGGGCTGCCTACTGTTCCGGCTTCCAGACTGGAGGTGGAGATAGTGGGCCATTTCGCGGAGACAGTTACACTGGTAGCATCGGAAAGATAGGTGCCCTTATTGATCGTATAAGTGGATTCAGAAGAGTTGATCATGGCGGTGGACAGACCAGTGCTTGATGCATCATAGAAGTTATAGCCTTTGCCGTTTATATATAATTTTTTTGGACTGTCACAACTAAAGAGGCCGGCCTTCACAACGAAGATGGAACTGGTGGAAACTCTTCTGACACAGGGAGCAGCGCCGTGTCCATAGAACTGGCCGTTGTAAATTGTGACCTTTGCATCTTTACTGGCTGCTTCGATAGCATAACAGTTTGTACTTTCGTATGTGTTGGGGTCAACCCAGCGGCCGCGGCCTTCCACGGTACCGTTATTGATGATGAGTTCACCATTCCCTTTTACGGTAAAGGCAGTGCCGAAGGTCATACGAGGCAGGGTCTGAGCCAGAGAAGCGTAATATTTGTCTTTGGATCGTCCTGCACGAACGGTACCGCCGTTCATGGTCACTTTGGCATCATCAGTGATCGTGAAGATATTTCGAACTCTCAGGGTGCCGTTGTCATTGATATATCCATTGTAAGTAATGACACCACCGCCTTTGGTATCATTGATGGTTAAATCAGCTCCGCTTTGGACATAGAACAAAAGGTGTTTGCTGGTGCTGGTGTCGTTGGAAATATCAATATCGTGACCGGCAAGGTCCAAGACTTTGGTACCATGAATGATGCACCATTGGCCGTCAGCGGTCGAAGTACTTCCGGAAATGTCCTTGGAAAGAATGACGGTTTGTGTTGTGTATGATGTCAGAGCATTATACAACTCATCCATAGTAGATACTGTGACAGATGCCGCGCTTGCTTTTGAACCAAACACGGGGATGAGGGATAAGCATAAAATAGCAGATAAAACAATGGAAAACATGCGCATGGAAGTTTTTTTGTTTTTCATTTTTTGCCTCCTTAATTTGCATATTCAAACTCAACAAAATAGATTTCGTTTTCCACCTCCCCATAAAAACACGTCCGTTTTACAAC
>JAFOJR010000109.1 GCA_017420125.1 Oscillospiraceae bacterium
CCATCAAGTAAAATTCTCCAGTGCACCAATGAACACTTCCGACGATCCGGTAGCCAAAATGTCGGTATAACTGCAATGCATATGGATTATGTACGAACACATCCAGGCGGATCCAATGGATGCCGCGTGCCAATACCGTTTGTTCAATATTGGCCATGGTGGCTTTCCCGATGCCCCGATTTTGAAATTTGGGATGAACACATAAACGGTGAAGGACGTAATATGGTGCTTCTGGGGCGCTCCATTTTCCGTTACAATACTCTTCTTCGCAGATTTGATTTAAAACGTAGATGGCCGCAATTTGTTTTTCTGTTCGGCCAACGAAAAGCTGATTTTGAGCGATATCCTTTTCCAACAGAACTGCATCGGGGTAATGTGCATCCCATTGAAAAATATTATGCTGCTGCATTTCTTTTGTAACTGCGGCGACAACAGCGCAGATTTCGGGCAGATCCTTTTTTGTTCCAAGACGGTATTGGAGATTCATAGATTTTCCTCCGTGTTTTTCACATGCCGCTGTCGGCCCTAACATATCAAAATTATATAATAGTGAAAATAACTTTTCAAGAACGGGCTGTGCAAGCAAATCAGAAAGGGTGCTTTGCGTCTGTTGAAGGGGAGAAGTGGCAGGCTTGACAGAAAAGCGGGTTTATGATACAGTTAACCAAAATAAAAAAACGATGATGGGGAAGCAGTGCTGTGAATTGCCACAGAGAAGAGAGGCTTGGCTGAAACCTTTCTGCAATGTCATAGGAATTTTGTACCACCCCGGAGTTGTCCGCTGAACCGCCGCCGGACTTTTTGCTTTTGATTGCAATTGGTGAAGGAAAAGGTGCAGTAAGTTGGATCGGGTGCGCCCGTTATAGCGGTTAATGAAGCGGGAACCAGCGTGCAGTCACAGGAGATATACAAAAAGCATGCGGCTCCAAGCAGGGTGGAACCATGGGATTTATATCTCACCCCTGAAAACATCAGGGGTGAGATTTTATTTTTACATTTGTTCCTGTAAAATGAGATCTCCTCCGGAAAGAAAGGAAGAAGATCATGATTCATTTAACGTTAAAAGACGGCTCTGTGATTGAACGGGAAGCAGGCGTAACGGGTTTAGAGGTTGCTGCTTCCATCAGCAGTGGTTTGGCCAGGGTGGCGCTGGCATGCGAAGTAGATGGCGAGCCCAAAAGCCTGATGCTGCCCATTGAAAAAGATTGTTCCATTTCCATTTTAACCTGGGACGATCAGGAAGGAAAGGATACTTTGCGCCATACGGCCTCTCACGTGTTGGCACAAGCGGTAAAACGTTTGTATCCGGAAGCGAAACTGGCCATTGGACCGGCTATCAAAGACGGTTTTTACTATGATATTGATTCTGAGAAAGCGTTTTTGCCGGAAGATTTGGAAAAACTGGAAGCAGAAATGAAAAAAATCGTAAAGGAAAATCTGAAGTTAACCCAATTCCAGCTTCCAAGAGAAGAAGCGCTGCGTTTTATGGAAGAGAAAAACGAGCCATATAAAGTGGAATTAATTCAGGATTTGCCGGAAGATGCAGAAATTTCCTTTTATCAGCAAGGCGAGTTTGTAGATCTGTGTGCCGGCCCCCATATTACAGAAACAGGAAAACTAAAAGCATTTAAACTGACTTCCTGTACCGGCGCTTATTGGCGGGGGGACTCTAATCAAAAAATGCTCCAGCGGATCTATGGAACGGCATTTTTGAAAAAAACAGAACTGGAAGAATACTTGGTTCGAATGGAAGAAGCAAAAAAAAGAGACCATCGTCGTATTGGGCGGGAGTTGGATTTATTTGCTTTGATGGATGAAGGTCCCGGTTTCCCGTTTTTCTTCCCAAAGGGAATGATAATACGGAATTTACTGGAGCAGTATTGGCGGAAAGTGCATACCGAATGGGGCTATGAAGAAATCAAAACTCCGCTGATTTTGAACGAAGAACTGTGGCATCGCAGCGGTCATTGGGACCATTATCAGGAAAACATGTATTTTACCACGATTGATGAAGAAGCATATGCCATCAAGCCCATGAACTGTCCGGGCAGTATGCTGACCTATAAACGAAAACCCTGGTCTTATCGTGATCTGCCTCTTAGAACGGCGGAAATGGGTCAGGTGCATCGGCATGAGTTGTCTGGCGCACTGCATGGTCTGTTTCGTGTTCGAAGCTTCACCCAGGACGATGCGCACATTTTCATGACGCCAGAGCAAACCCCCGCAGAAATCGGCGGTGTAATCGATTTAATTGACAGTGTTTATAAAGTATTTGGTTTTAAATATCATGTGGAGCTTTCCACTTGCCCGGAAGATTTTATCGGTTCGGAAGAAATGCGGAAAACGGCAGAAGAAACACTGCGTAAAGTTTTGGAAGACCGGGGAATGGAGTATGTAATCAACCCGGGCGACGGTGCTTTTTATGGCCCGAAAATTGATTTTCATCTGGAAGACTCTATTGGCAGAACTTGGCAGTGCGGTACCATCCAGTTGGATTTCCAGATGCCGGAACGGTTCGACCTTACCTATGTTGGTTCTGATGGGGAAAAACACCGCCCGGTTATGATTCATCGTGTAGCATTTGGCAGTATCGAACGGTTTATCGGAATTTTGATTGAGCATTACGCCGGCGCGTTTCCGGCGTGGTTGGCTCCAGTTCAGGCGATTGTTCTGCCGATTACAGACCGTGTGGCAGAATATGCAGATCAGGTGGCAGACAAACTGAAAGAAGCTGGCTTCCGCGTGGAAACGGATCACCGGAATGAGAAAATCGGTTATAAAATCCGCGAAGCACAGATGCAGAAGATTCCGTATATGATCGTTTTGGGCGATAAGGAAGCAGAAGCGAATACTGTTGCCGTTCGTGCCAGAAGTGGTGGAG
>JAFOJR010000110.1 GCA_017420125.1 Oscillospiraceae bacterium
AAGGATGGTGAGGGAAGCAAAAAGGTGAGAAGAAGGTTGATGTTTCATTCACTTCAGTCCTTACGGAAAATAAAATAATATAAAAAATTGATATCTTTAATTTGCTCGAACGGCTGCCTGTAATACCGTGTTGGCTATTTTACCAGCCACCGTGCTACCACTTCCGCCATTTTCCACCAAGACAATAAAGGCATATGGATGTTCATCATCCCGCAAAAATCCCGTAAACCATGCAGGAGGTTTGTTATCGTTTCCAGTTTCTGCCGTGCCGGATTTGGCACAAATATTTAAGTTTGGAAAGTTGTCTGCTCCATAATTGGTTACAACATTGTTGCGCATCATTTCGGTTAGCTGTGCTGCAGTTTGTTGTGAAATCAACTGCCCCGTGGAACCGGATGAATATGACCCGACAGAAAGTCCGTGAGCAGTTGTGAGCTTAGAAAGAATATGAGGAAGCTGGGCGCGGCCACCGTTCGCGATTGCTCCCACATAAACCATCATGGCACATGGATTGATCAAGTCTTTTCCCTGTCCAATGCCGCCCCAAGCAAGGGAACCCGCATCATCATCAGAAAAAGAGAATGTACTGGCGGCCGTATGGATCCCATCGATAGAAAGAGAAGCGGTAAGCCCCGTCTTCTTTACATAATGATTCAGTGTGTTTGCTCCCAGTTCCAGTGCAAGCTGACCGTAGGTGCAATTGCAGGAAACCGCCAGAGCATCCTGGATTGACAATGTACCATGCGCTTTGGAACAGGTAATTGTAGTGTCCCCGATTTGGAAATGTCCATTGCATTGGAATGTCCGGTCGTATAAATCGTCCATTGTTTCGCTGGCAGCAGCCGTAGTCACCAGTTTAAAAATAGAGCCTGGTGGAAAAACAGAAGAAAGCAAACGGTTTAAATAAACGCCATCGTATGTTTCATCTCCATCTTCAATCTCAGGAGGATTCTTTGGATCAAAAGTAGGAGAACTTACCATGCAAATAATGTCTCCGGTTTTATAATTATATACACCAACAGTTCCCTTTTTCCCGTTGAGTGCTTTGTAAGCAGCAGCACATACATCAGCATCAATCGTCAAAAACAAATTCCTGTTTCCGCCAATCGGATGAGCACCGGTTAAAAGGTTATATCCGGACAGTTTGCTGGCGAAAAAAGTTTGTGCACCTGTGCCGATACGCCCGGCAGAATCTCCAACTGCATGCAGTGTGGCAAGGCGAATCGTTTTGTCCTTGTGATAGATACGAGTTCCGTCTTCCGTGGTGGTGGAAAGAACGGTGCCATTTCGATCTAAAATTTGCCCTGACGCTAAAATCCCATTGTTGTATAAATGGCGGTTGGAAGGAAAGGATGCCCATGTTCCGCCTTTCGTGACAAAACGGTATGTAAAAATTCCACCGCTCAACAAAAGCAAGACGGCAAGAATCATACAGAAAATCGAACGTTTCTCTAGTTTTTTCATCATTCAATCCTTTCATTTGGATATGAAACATTGGGCTTTTCTAATTTAATTGCAAAACTGGCATTCTGTCGTGTATCTGCCGCTTTCAAAAAGGCCAAAAGCCCCCAAGCCGAGAGAATGCTGGAGCCTCCGTTGGAAACGAATGGGAAAGTGACACCCGTTAACGGCAAAAGGTCAACAGAACCACAGATATTGAGTGTTGTTTGAAAGATCAAAAGAGAAGTTGCACCACATGCGGCAATGGTATAAAACGTGGATCGTCCCGCTTTTACGGAACGCACTGCAAATACGCCCAATGTTACAATGGCACAAACGGAAAGCAGAGCAATGATTAGCCCCCACTCTTCACAAAGCACGCCGAAAACAAGGTCCGTATCAGCTGCTGCAACATTTGTCAGCCAGCCTCGGCCGCCGCCTACGCCGATAAGACCTCCACTGGCAGCGGCACTCATAGTACGTGTTTGCTGGTATCCTGCTGCACTCGCATTTTCCCATACATGGCCCCAGACTGCAAACCGTTTGGCAATATATGGTTTGATCTGCAAAATGATGAAGCAGGCAAATACGGCTGCTCCGCAGATTAACGCCAGTGTGGCGAAATCTCCGGAACGAAGAAAAGCCATAACAAGAAACGTGACGAAGAAGATCGCTGCAGTTCCAAAATCGCCCATCAATGCAAGGCAGCCAATACAGAAACCGGAAAACACAATGAATCCATATAAATTCCGTCGCGCAAATAAACGATCTAAGGTGGCCGCACCAACAAAAATAAATGCAATTTTGATTAATTCAGACGGTTGAAATTGAAAACCGCCCAAAGAAATCCAGTTGCGTGCTCCATAAACAGTTTTGGCAAGTACAAGGTTCAATGCAAACAAAACCACTGCTGCTCCAGCCATAAAATGACGAAGCTTAACGGCGCGCTTTAAATCTCGTAAAATCCACCCTAAAATCAAAAAGACAAAGATGCCCAGGAAAATGGCAATCAGTTGTTTGAGTACAGATGAAGGGGCAGAAGAGGATACAACAGATAAATTGAGAGTACAGAG
>JAFOJR010000111.1 GCA_017420125.1 Oscillospiraceae bacterium
GAAGCCACGGTCACTTATCAGGAAGCAAGCCAGCTTTGTGCCTCCTACGGCGGAACCTTGGCCTGCATTGTCAATGCAGGGGAACAGGCGGTTGTGGAAGCAATGGTAAAGCCGTTCCAAAATGCCTGCTGGCTGGGCGCAACCAACGAAAAAGGGACGTGGACCTGGGAATCCGGGAAACCATTTAGTTATACAAACTGGGCGCCGTATGAGCCCAGCGGAACCATTGCCGGCGGCCAGAAGGAAGCATATTTGGGGATGCATGGCAACGGCGTTTCCGCAGGGAAGTGGAACGATTTCCAGAAAAACAGCAGTTCTGTGAAGGGCTTTGTAATGGAAGCCTCCCTGACGAAAATTACCGTGACAGCCATGCCGAAAACCACCGTTTATCAATTGGGGCAGTCTTTTTCCGCGGAAGGGATGAAAGTTACGGCTGCGTACAGCGACGGCAGCAGCCAGGAGGTTGCGGCAAACTGCCAGCTCTCCGGATTTGACGGGCAGAAGGCAGGCACCCAGACGATTACGGTTTCCTATGGCGGGAAGACAGCGCAATTCCAGGTAACGGTAGGAAATGCGGACACCGAATTGTATACCATCCATTTTAATGCCAACGGCGGAAGTGTTTCTCCCAGTGCACAGACAGTGGAATATGGAAAAGCGGTAGGCAGTCTGCCCATTCCCACACGGGCAGGATATGAGTTTTATTGCTGGTATTTTGAGCAGAACGGCACACGCTACATGGTGGAAGAAACCACAAAATACAATGTGAAGCGGGACAGCACGTTCTATGCCTATTGGGTAGAAAAAACCATTGTAGATAATAAACCCAGTGACTGGGCAAAGGCAGAAGTTGATACCGCTACTTCTTTGGGACTGATTCCCAGCGATCTGCAGTCCAAATATCAGACGGAGATCACCCGGGCAGAGTTCTGCCGCCTGATTGTCAATATGCTGGAGAAGGTATGTGATCAGGATATTGAAGACATTTTGAAAGATGCGGAACTGGTTGTAGACCCCAACGCATTTACAGACACAAATGATCCGGATATTTTGGCGGCTTGTGCATTGGGCATTATCAAAGGCATCGGAAATCACAAATTCAGTCCCAACGGCAATATCACCCGGGAAGACGCCGCTACCATGCTGATGCGTACCTATTATGGTCCGGACATGGAAGAGGAAGAGGCTGTACAGCACGTGGATTATGCAGACCGGAGCCAGATTGGCAGCTGGGCGCGCAACGGTGTGGATTTGGCCAGCACGATGAAAGATCCCGTGTCCGGCATAGCCGTGATGCAGGGAGTCGGTGGGAACCGGTTTAATCCCAAGGGAACCTATACCAGAGAGCAGGCATATTTGACCATTTTGCGGCTATATCGGTGCTCGATTGCATAAGCGAAAAAGATGCCGCAGAAAATATCATTTTGGTCTGGCGCAGGAAGTGAAAAACTTTTGCGCCAGACCTTTACTTTTATATGGTACAGTGTTAAACTATCAATAACACCTTTGGAACAGGCGAAGGGAACAGATCGGAAGCAAATGAAAGAGCAGGAGAAAAGGAGGGCAGCGGTATGGCAAAAAAGGATGTGCGCAGCAGCGATTTGTATGAAGCAATTTTGATGCTGGAAACCGTGGAGGAGTGCAAAAACTTCTTTGATGACCTTTGTACAGTATCGGAACTGCGTGCAATGGAGCAACGATATGAAGTGGCAAAACTCCTGTATGATGGCATGATCTACAATGACATTCTGGAACGGACTGGTGCCAGCAGTGCTACGATCAGCCGCGTCAATCGTTCGCTGCAGTATGGGGCAGACGGATATCAGATTGTATTTGAACGGCGGAAAAAGAAATGAGTGCCTATAAAGCCTTGGCCCTGGTATATGACCGGCTTACAGAAGACGTGGCATATGAGCGGTGGGCGGACTATATTGAGCGGCAGTTTCGGCGCAACGGGAAAGAAATCCACACTGTTTTGGATTTGGCCTGCGGAACCGGCTCCCTTTCCGTTGCGCTTGCAAACAGAGGATATGAAGTCATTGCTGCCGATGCATCAGAAGAGATGCTTGCCGTAGCACAGGAAAAAGGCCGTCAAGTGACGGGGATCGCGCCTGTTTTTCTCCATCAGGCCATAGAGAATCTGGATCTGTACGGCACCATTGACGCCTGTGTCTGCTGTTTGGATAGTCTGAATTATATTCCGGAACAAACACTGTGGCAGGGAATTCAAAAAGTGCATCTGTTTCTGGAGCCGGGCGGGCTGTTTTTGTTTGATGTGCGTCCGCCCTGGGCACTGAAAGCAATGGACGGCCAGACGTTTTTTGATGAGCGCGAGGACGTGTTTTGTATTTGGCGGGCAGAATATGAAGCGCGCTGGAAACGCTGCCGTTTTTGGATGGATTTGTTTCAGTTGGAGCCGTCCGGCCTGTGGAGCCGCAGTATGGAAGAACATGTAGAATATGCGCACACAATGCAGGAGCTTGTGCAAATGTTGGAGCAGGCAGGATTTATACAGATTCAACAATTTGGGAATTTGAAGCTGCGTCCCCCCAAAGAAGGGGAGGATCGTATTTTTTTCACCGCACGGAAAGGAACGAATATTTGATATGAAGGACGAGATCATCCGCGCCACAGCCAAAGGCGCACCGGTTCGCGCCATGGCAATAACGGCGCCTGCCGTCGTAGAGCGGGCAAGGCAGATTCACAAAACTTTGCCGGTGGCAACAGCCGCCTTGGGACGAACCATGATGGCGACTGCCATGCTGGGAAATGAACTGAAAACGGACGAAGGGTCCGTGACATGCCGCATTGACGGCGGCGGCCCCATTGGCACAATATTGGCTGTGGCAGATTCGCAGGGGAATGTGCGGGGTTACGTGCAAAATCCGGCAGTGGACATTCCATCGAAATATCCGGGAAAGCTGGATGTGGGCGGTGCTGTTGGCAAAGATGGCTATTTAACGGTTATGAAGGATTTGCAGATGAAGGAGCCGTATTCCGGCAGCGTCCCTTTGGTCAGCGGCGAAATTGCGGAGGACTTCACCTCTTATTTTGCAGAAAGTGAGCAGATTCCATCTGCCTGTGCGCTGGGCGTTTTGGTGAATGTGGATCAGAGCGTGAACTGTGCCGGCGGATATTGGATTTCCTTGCTGCCCGGCGCAACGGAAAAAACCATTGCAGCAATTGAACGGGGGATCGAGCGCTCCGGGATGGTTACGGGAATTTTAGATCAGGGGAAAGATGCAAAGGGTCTGCTGGAAACTGTTTTATCAGAATTTGATTTGGAATTTGCAGAAGCGGAGCCCATTGAATACCGTTGCTATTGCAGCCGGGAAAGAGTCAGCAAAGCGTTGATCAGCGTGGGACTGCAGGAACTGGAAGCGCTGATTGCGGAACAGGGATATGCAGAAATCACCTGCCAATTTTGCGATGAAAATTATACCTTTTCCAAAGCCGAATTGGAAGAACTGGCGGAAGGGCTGCGGAGCGCAAAAAAATGAGAAAAAGTTTGAAAAAACCGGTTGACAGATCAGGGCTTTTTTGCTAAAATGATCTTCGTTGTCACAAGTGGACAATGAGAAGTGGGAGCATAGCTCAGCTGGGAGAGCGCATGCCTTACAAGCATGATGTCACAGGTTCGAGCCCTGTTGTTCCCACCAAAACCTGACCGGCAGCGGTTGGGTTTTACTTGGCCCAGTAGTTCAGTTGGTTAGAACGCCAGCCTGTCACGCTGGAGGTCGACGGTTCGAGCCCGTTCTGGGTCGCCATTTGCTTCTTCGGAAGAGCTTCGCGGGGGAAACCTTCTCTGCAGC
>JAFOJR010000112.1 GCA_017420125.1 Oscillospiraceae bacterium
CCCGTAAAATAAATTTGCTTCCGAAATCATTTTCTGAAGCAGGCGAGTAAACTGGGCAGTCGCGTGGGCAGGCCGAAAGGCCGCTCATGAGGAAAGTCCGGGCTCCACAGGGTAATGATAACGGGTAACGCCCGCCGAAGGCGACTTTAGGAAAAGTGCAACAGAGAGATACCGCCACAGTCATGTGGTAAGGGTGGAAAGGCGAGGTAAGAGCTCACCGGCCGACTGGAAACTGCTCGGTCCTGTAAACTCTATCTGGAGCAACACCGTGGAGGGGGTGGCGTAGAGCGCCAAAGCCGACCCGGCTTCCCCGAGGAGGTGGCTGGAGCGTATTGGCAACAGTACGCCAAGATAGATGACTGCCTTAAAAGACAGAACCCGGCTTACAGGTTTACTCGCCAAAAATTGCAAAACGAGACGTTTCAAAGGCTGATTTCCAAAAACAGTCCAAAATATCCTATCATGAAATCAATTGCCTGCGTGCGGCTTATGAAAATTCCCATGGATTATCTCCATGGGAATTTTTATTGAATCCAAAGGATCTTCAAAGATTTCATATAAAAGGTATCTGTGCCATACTAAGAGATCGGGAGATATGGGCCAATGATCTATTTTTCATCTGCTCTTGTCCTGTGTTCTTCTAAAACAGGCATCCCTTCCTGGTCAAACGCGAATACGGCATATAGTTTTTTATTCAACTTCTTCACTTCCGCAAAGCAAAACAAGGGCAATAACGGAAATTCCTTTTGCCAAAAAGGAAACGCCAAAAACAGAATGCCATTCTTTTTTTGAATCCATGCCTGCTTCTGAGCGCGGGCTGCTTTCACCAACACAGGGTCGCGGAATATTCGTTCCGGTACAGATTCCACCTCCCATCCGGAAAAACTGTCTTGTTCCCACGTCATACCATAGGAAAGCAATGCCTCTCCCCATGCAATGGTACCGATCGGTTCCAATTGTGCACGTGATAAAACAAGACGTAATTCCAACCTTTCGTTTTGTTCTTGTGGAAGCAGATGTCCAAGTGAAATGCTGCCCTTTGTCCCATGCAGCATTCCTTTATATACTCCTGCTTTGTCGTTTTTGCAAACAACAGAAATCTCCGTTCGACCCCCTAACGGCGTAACCATCAAAGTCCCTTTGCAAATCCCATCTTTGTAAAAAGGCTTTCCCGCTCTTTGTGTCATTGCTTGCGCGGAATCAGCAAAAGACGTCCGGCCGACAACTCTTTTTCCTGTTCTTCTAAGCCGTTGGCAGCACAGATTTCTTCCACAGTAGAACCATATCGTTTGGCCAAATCCCAAACCTGATCCTCTTCTTCTGCCATCCGTAAGACAACAGATGGACGCGGCTCCTGCGGCTCCTGCTTCTCCAGCGTTACATCCGAAATGCCAGCTGCTTTTACATCTGTCACCGATTCAAACAAAAAATCGATGGGATATCGCACTTCGATCCCGTCAGGGACAGGGGTTGCAAACACTTCGCCCGGACAGACTGCTTTACACACGCAGGATCTTTGAGGTTCCATTGTTATCCGCTCCTCTGCTGTCGCTCGTAAACTTGCCGCATAAATCTGGTTGTCTTCCCCCAAGTATAACACTATCGCTTTCGTATCCACAGAAAAGACTTTGTCCTCCCCCTCCTGCATCTGCGCTGCTGCCCCTGTTAAGACATATGCATCCAAAATCGATTTTGGCAATACAGAGGTTTCTATCGTTTCCCTTCTGCTGTTACGATTTTCCGCCGTCTCCCGCAAGCTGTGAAACAGGTAATTCCGAACTTGCGGAACCGCGGTATAAGTAGTACTGTACAAGTCTGACAGGAAGGAAATGGTTCGTGCTTCCCATGCTTTTGCCTGCGCCAAAAATCCCATAGAAAACACAAAGCCGCTTTCTTCGCCATCTGTCTCTGCTCCGATGGCGCAATCGGTCAAAATCACAGAAACAGAACAATCAGCTTCTTCCTGCACACCTTTCATCTCCATAATCTGAGAATACGGCAAAGTATAATCTGCTGTCTGCAGCGTGCCTGTCGTGCTTCGATAGAGCACACGGACTTGAACCTCTCCTTTGAAAATGAGTTTTGTTCCTATGATTTTCGCATCCCCGGAGGAAATAGATACGCGGCTGTTTAACATTTCTTCCAGCTCCAGTTTGCCTGCTGGCAAACGCATCCGATCTGAAAATTGGAATGGTTTCTCTCCCACACCTGTGATCATCCAAACAGTCTGTTCCTTTTTTAATACCTGGAGCGACACGTCAGGTTCCGCATCTGCCTCTGTACAAAATACAACAGTATCGGGGACAGTTCCCTGTACTTGGATGGAAACCTGCAAAGTAACAAACACTTTTCTCGGGTTCATAAGCCGTGTTTCAGCCGAAACAACAGCAGGACATATCTGCAGCGTCATTTGCGGTACAATATTTGTGTTTTCTATTTTACAGGAAAAGGGGATCTGCATGGACAGCTTTTGGAGCCCAGCCATTCCGTCCGGGACATACAAAACAGTGGTTTTAACGATGCCATCCATCTGTGCGCTTCCTGATTTTGCGTCTTTATTGTGGACACATAAAGTCCCCTCCGTACCTACAATCCGCAAAATATCGGGGCAGGCATCCGGAACAATCATCTCCATAGTTTCTTCCTGCATCACTGTTGTGTTCAGGA
>JAFOJR010000113.1 GCA_017420125.1 Oscillospiraceae bacterium
AATCTACGAAGAACAGATATTCCCACGGCCGGTTCAAAATCGGGCGAGACTCCAGTTTCATCATGTTCAGCCCATATGAGGCCAATACTGTCAAAATCTGATTCAAACTGCCGCTTTTGTGGGGAACGGTAAACAAAGCACTCATTTTGTTGCTGCCATCCCGATGTTCTGGCTCCTTGGAAAGAATAACAAAACGGGTTCCGTTCCCTTCGGCATCGTTGATTTCACTGGCTAAAATCGACAATCCATACAATTTGGCCGCTCGCGGACTTCCAATTGCCGCTTTGGAAAGATCATTGGATGCAGCCACGAGCTTTGCCGCTGCTGCCGTATTTTCTACAGGATGAAGCTGCCAATCCGTCTTTTGCTTCAAGAAAACCTTGCTTTGAAAAAAACCTTGCTCATGGGAATAGACTTCCCGTATATTCTCTATCGTACTTCCCTTTGGCGCCATTAGACAATGCTGAACAGGAACGATCTGTTCCCCCACAATATAGCAGCCATATTGGGAAAACAGGTCATATACTGCTGTAATAGCACCTGTAGAGTTGTTTTCCATAGGAAGTACACCATAATCCGCTTCTCCCTGCCGCAAAGCCAAAAATACGTCTTCAAAGGTTTTCACCCGGCTGAGATAAACTGTTTTTCCAAAAAAGCGAACTGCTGCTTCTTCTCCATAAGCACCCGGTTCTCCCTGATGGCACACTTTTGGTTCTGCAATAGGAAAGCGAATTTTACAGGGCAGCGGGACTGCTTCAGAAACATTTTTTACAGGAGCGATCCGTTGTTGCCGGCGGCTGATGGCCATGATCGCTTCAAACAAATCCGCCACCGCAGCTTGATTCTCCGCATTTGTTACCAACGAACGCTTTGTTTCCAGCACTTGCTGTTCCCGCTTTGCATCCAACACCGGCAAGTTATGGTTTCTTTTATATTCTCCCACTTGTGCAGTCAGAGCCAGCCGCTGCTCAAACAATTTGGTAAGTTCCCGATCTACTTGATCGATTTCCACGCGCAAATTATCCAGCTTGCTCATATCTCCACTCCTTCCCAAGTAACGGGTGCCTGTGTTTGCTCTAAAATCGAACAAACAGCCAGCGCGGCAGCAGCTTCAATCACTGGAACCGCCCTGGGGACAATGCAGGGATCATGCCGTCCCACAATTTCCAGCATTTCTGTGGTTTTCGTCTCAAAATTCACGGTTTCCTGGGGCTTTCCGATAGACGGTGTGGGACGAATTGCCACACGAAAAACAATGGGCATTCCATTGGTAATTCCCCCATTAATCCCGCCGCTGTGGTTTGTTCTGGTCCGCACATTTCCCTTTTCGTCATAATAAAAAGGATCATTGGCTTGACTGCCCCGCAGGCTTGCAAAGCCAAAGCCGGCACCAAATTCAATCCCCTTTACTGCAGGCACAGCAAACATCTGCCGTGCCAGAATTCCTTCTGCGGTTTCCCTCAGATCTGGTCCGCCATATCCGGCCGGCAGTCCAAAAATCCCGGCAGCAATTACACCACCTACAGAATCTTGTTCTGTTTTGGCTTTCAAAATGACTTCCTGCATTTTTTCGCCCTGCAGATCAGAAAAAACCGGAAAATCTTTTTCCTGAACCGGCGCGAACAAAGCTGACTCCCACTGGTCTGGAAGAGGTGCATCATCTTTTACGCCGCCAATTTCATGGATATGCGCTCCAACAAAAATTCCCTTTTGTCGCAGGAGCATTTGTGCCACTCCACCAGCAAACACAAGTGGTGCCGTAAGACGGCCGGAAAAATGGCCGCCGCCGCGGTAGTCATTGTATCCTGCATATCGAACGTTCCCGGTAAAATCAGCATGACTGGGTCGAGGGCATTGTTTTAATCTGGAATAATCTTTCGAACGGGTGTCTGTGTTATAAATCACAGCGCAAAGCGGTGCACCGGTGGTTTTCCCTTCCCATACGCCGGAGAGCAGTGTGACCTGATCTGCCTCTTTTCTCGGGGTTGCAAAGGCCGCTCTTCCTGGGGCTCTGCGGCGCATTTGCTGTTCCACAAATTCCATATCCAATGGAAGCCCCGCCGGAACACCTTCCAAAACGACCCCTATTCCTGCCCCATGGGATTCTCCAAAAATGATATATCGCAATTTTCTTGTTCCTTTCTTCCCACATCCGTATGTATCTGTTTCAAGGATCCAAGGCTGTGATCTTTCCACCTAGCCGCACATATTCTGACCAAAAGCTGGGATATGACTTCTGTACGCTTTCCGCTCCTGTTAAAATTACGTCGCCTTTTGCCACTGCCGCCCCTATAGCCAGCATCATGGCAATACGATGGTCGTTTTCGCTGTCTGTCTCCCCGCCGTGCAATGCCGCAACTCCTTGGATTCTTAAAAAATCCGGTCCTTCTGTGATGTTTGCTCCCAAAGTGTTTAATTGCCGTGTCACGGCTGCCAAACGATCACTTTCTTTGGCCCGCAGCCGGGCCGCGTTAGACAGTATGGTTAATTCGCCATCCCGCAGCGCCGCCACCAGCGCAATGGCCGGCACCAGGTCTGGACACTGACTTACGTCTACATCCTGCGTCCCTTTCGCCTGCAACTGTTTTAAAATAGAAAAAATCACTTTGTCGCCTTGCTTGCTGTCCTGGTTCAGGCCCAAAATGGTCACCGGTTGGCCTAACACTCTGGCAGCAGCAAAAAATGCCGCTTGAGACATATCCGCTTCTATCTGCAAATCTGCTGCACAGTACCGCTGTCCGCCGGGGATCCAAAAATGCTGCATCTGCTTCTGATGAACCTGAATACCGAAATGCGACAGCACATCCAGCGTCATCGTTACATACTCTTTGGATTGCAGCGGTGTTGTGATTTCAATTTCACTGTCGCCCGCCAACAGCGGAAGGGCAAACAACAACCCAGTGACAAATTGAGAAGAAACATCTCCCGGCAAGGAATAACGGCCCGGCGGAAGCGTCCCCTCCACTGTCAAAGTAGACACATCCTGCTGGTAAGTGATCCCCTTTTCCTGAAAAAGATGAAAGTAAGGTTCTTGCGGCCGCTGCATCAATCGCCCTCTGCCGGAAAAAATGCCTCCGCCCGCCACTGCCAATGCAACAGGGATCAGAAAACGCAATGTTGAACCGGACTCCGCACAATCAATTTGTGGCAGTGTTTCGGCCTTTATACGCACTGCGTCACAGCCTGTCACCACGCCGGTTTTCTTTTCATAGGACGCTCCCAACGCTTCAACTGCACCTAAGGTAGCTAAAATATCCATGGAAGGAGACAGCGGCGCAATATGACTGCTGCCTTTTGCAAGCGCCGCTGCAATCACAGCTCTGTGCGCCTGGGATTTGGAAGGCGGCGGTGTAACGTCGCCGCCTAAGCAGGCCGGTGATATTTTCAGTTTCATACTGCTTCCTCCTGCGGCCTCTCTTTCGATTGCTTTTCCTGCAATTCCGTCTCCTGCAGCCAACGAACCAGGTCCGCTGTTGCCATAGGTGCCAAAACGCCTTTTCCCAGCTGCTCCAACAAAATTAATGTAATTTTATCGCCTCGTCCCTTTTTGTCTTTTAAAATTGCATGCACATACGATTCCATTGTGCAGGGAATTTCCGTTGGCAATTCATATAGCCGCACCAAATTTTGAAATCGCTGCACTTCTTGTGACGAAAGCATCCCCGCCTGTTGCTGCATTCTGGCAATTTTGCACATCCCTGCGGAAACCGCCTGGCCATGGGGGTACGTTTCGTAATGATACGCCACTTCATAAGCGTGTCCCAGTGTATGTCCGAAGTTCAACAACATCCGACTGCCTTGGTCTTGTTCATCCTCCACCACAACACTTCGTTTCCAATCGCAACAGCGATACAGCAGTTCTTCCATATGCGGACGCAGACCGGCAAGTCCCCCTGCCTGTTCCAAAAGCCGCAACATCGGCTCATCAAAAACAGCTCCGTATTTAATCACTTCTGCCATCCCATCGGCCAACACTCTACTGGGCAGTGTATCCAAGCAATTGGGGTCGATCAGCACCAGCTTAGGCTGATAAAATGCTCCTGCCAGATTTTTCCCCGCCTTCAGGTCCACCGCCACTTTTCCGCCTACGGAACTGTCTACCTGTGCCAATAAAGTAGTGGGAATCTGCACAAAGGCAACACCGCGCAAAATTGTGGCAGCCGCAAAGCCCGCCAAATCTCCAATTACACCGCCGCCCAGAGCCATGACTGTGTCTGCCCGGGTAATGTCGAAATCCATTAATGCATCATAAATTGTTTCCAGCATGGAGATAGTTTTACTGCCTTCTCCGGGAGGGAGCACAATTAATTTTGTCTGGAATCCAGCCTCTTCCAAACTGGCAATCACAGCGGCACCATAAAACGGCTCGACAATTTCATCTGTTACAATTGCCACTTTTCTCCCTTGCAGCAGCGGACGCATATATTGTCCCGCTGCTTTTAAAATGCCTCGCTCAATTAAAATATCATAGGCTCTTCGGCCTAAGTCAACATACAATTGTTTCACAATTTTCCTCGCTTTACTGCGTTCCAGATCGTTTCTTGTTTCTCATATTCGTATCTCAATGGTTTCGCTGCTTCCCCATCACCTGCGTCATTTTATCCACTTTTTCCATCAAAAGCTGGAACTGATCCGGCGTCAGAGATTGTTGTCCATCACATTTTGCATGTAAGGGGTCATTGTGCACCTCAATCATCAGCCCATCTGCTCCGGCAGCAATGGCCGCCATAGCCAGCGGCTCTACCAGCCAGCTGGCGCCACCTGCGTGGGAAGGATCCACCACGATGGGCAGATGGCTCATTTTCTTAATGGCAGGGATGGCCGAGACATCCAGTGTGTTCCTTGTATACGACTCAAATGTTCGGATACCCCGTTCGCATAAAATTACATTTTTGTTGCCGCCTGCCAAAATATATTCTGCGGACATGATCCACTCTTCATAACTGCTTGCAAGTCCGCGTTTTAACAGTACTGGCTTAGACATCTTTCCAACTTCTTTCAGCAGGTCAAAATTCTGCATATTTCGTGCGCCGATCTGAACAATATCTACTTTTTCCTCAAAAACTTCACACAATTTAGGAGACATAATTTCACTGACAATTGGCAGTCCGGTTTCTGCTTTTGCCTCAAGCAGAAGATCCAGACCTTCTACTTCAAGCCCCTGAAATGAATAAGGCGAAGTGCGGGGTTTAAACGCACCACCCCGTAAAACGGAAGCCCCGGAGGCTTTTACAGATTTGGCCACTTCTGTAATCTGAGGTGCAGACTCTACGGAGCATGGCCCGGCAATCACTGTTATGTTTCCTTCTCCAATTTTCACATCCCCTACCTGCACAACTGTGGACTCAGGATGAAATTTCCGATTGGCTTTTTTATATGGCTCCTGCACCCGCATTACACGGTCAACATTTGGATTGAGAGATAACTTCCCCATGTCCACAGAAGCAGTGTCTCCTACCAGTCCTAAAATGCTGCATCCGATCCCGTTGGTGATCCCAACATCCATGCCCATTTCTTTCAACTGTGCAACTAATTTTTGAATTTCCTGTTCGCTGACGCCCGGTTTCATAACGATAACCATACTGATCCGCTCCTTTTGTGTCATATTTTACATGGCTGATGTGAAAATAAAAACAGACTCATTGACTGTTGATGCAATCAATGAGTCTTCCTGTGTTTTCTCTTCAATTGATTCGAATCAATTGAAACTTACCCATTCATTCCATCTTGTATGCAAGCAAAGGTACCGTTGCCAAAAAACTGACAACGGCGAATAAAGAAGAAATAAGATTCAGAATATGTCTGACCATTGTGCTGCATAAGATGGAACTCCAATCACAAATCAAGAAAGATTGGGAATAGTATAC
>JAFOJR010000114.1 GCA_017420125.1 Oscillospiraceae bacterium
CATCAGGCCTTTGTTAATGGAGGATCCAATGGGTAAACCGGAAGTGCTGTCTCCCGCTGGAGATATGGAACGTTTGATTTTTGCAGTCACTTATGGTGCGGATGCCGTTTATTTGGCTGGACCAGACTTTGGAATGCGTCGCGATGCCGGAAAATTTGATGAAGAAGCACTGAAACAAGCGGTGACATATTGTCATACCAACAATGTGAAGGTATATGTTACATGCAACACCTTGCCAAGAAATGAAGAAATGCATCGTCTGCCTGCTTTTTTAGAGCAGGCAGACGATGCTGGTGTAGATGCATTTATTCTCACAGATCTAGGCGCCTTCTCTATGGCGCTGCGATATGCCCCAAAAGTGGAGCGTCATGTTAGTACACAAGCTGGTATTGTTAATTATGAAAGCGCCTGCATGTGGCATTCTATGGGGGCATCACGGGTGGTATTGGCGAGAGAACTCACGCTGGATGAAATACGGGAAATTCGGGAAAGAACACCAAAGACTTTGGAATTGGAAGCATTTGTTCACGGTTCTATGTGTGTTTCTTTTTCTGGACGATGCTTGCTTTCCAACTATATGACGGGGCGAGATGCTAATCGCGGTGCCTGTGCACAGCCCTGCAGATATCAATATGCATTGGTTGAGGAAAAACGCCCGGGGGAATATTATCCCATTTTTGAGGATGCTGCAGGAACCTATATTATGAATGCAAAAGATCTTTGTATGATTGATCACATCCCAGAAGTTTTGAACGCCGGCGTAGATAGTCTGAAAATCGAAGGTCGAGCCAAAACAGCGTATTATTCCGCTGTTATTACCAACGCTTATCGACACGCAGTGGATGCTGCACTTGCGGAGGAACCGTTGGACCCTATCTGGCGTGCAGAAGTAGATAAAGTGAGCCATCGCCACTATAGCACGGGTTTTTTCTATGGGAGACCGGAACAAGGGCAGTATTATGACCATTCCCGTTATTTGCGTGACTGGAGTGTGGTGGCTTATGTAGTGGATTGTGATGCAGAGGGAAATGCTATTTTGACTCAGCGGAATCGATTTTGGAAAAGAGATCAATTGGAACTTTTGATCCCAGGGAAAAAACCGGTTTCTTTTTCTGTGGATGCCATGCAAAACGCAGAGGGGGACGAAATTACCATTGCTCCACATCCGGAAATGCGGATTCAAATGAAACTTCCGTGCCAAGCGGTACCAAATTCTATTTTGCGCAAATGTAATTTGTCAGCTGAAAAATAAGCTTTTTTCAGGAAAGAGGTTTACTTTTTGACAACAACTGTGATATAATTCTTGCAGCTGTTTGTTGAAGCAATATTTTTGAAAAGCCGCCTTCCAAATGGCGGCTTTTCTTCATTTGATTTGTTTCATACTTTATCATGGGAGGGGCTCTTATGGAAAAATTAGGGCTGAATGAGTTAAGAGAGAAGTTTTTGACATTTTTTGAAAGCAAAGGGCATTTGCGACACCCGTCATTTCCGTTGCTTCCACAAGGAGACAACAGTTTGCTTTTAATTAATTCCGG
>JAFOJR010000115.1 GCA_017420125.1 Oscillospiraceae bacterium
AAAACAGAGTTTATCTTCAAACAAATCAATGGTTCCAAACGGACGAACTCTTGGTTGATCTCCCTCTGATGTTGCAAGAAAATAAACCCCCGCCTGTTTCAAAAACTCATATACTTCTTTCATTTTGTATCAGCTCCTTTGATCCATTCTTCTGCAAATTTTTTGCGTGGTTCAAATCTTTATCATTTGGCTGCCTTTTATGCATGGGCCAAATGATCCCCTGCAATGGAATTCTTCCTCTGCCAGTGCCACTCCTGTTTTTCTGTAGCACAGCTTCTTACAGTTGATGAAGCGGCTGTCCCAACATGCTCAGGCAGGCTTCCCAAACGGCTTCACTCAGGCTGGGATGCGGATAGATTAACTGCGCCAGATTTTCTGCTTTCAGTCCCAAATTCACCGCCAAAGAAAGGCTTGAAATCACTTCCGATGCCTCAGCTCCTAAAATATGGCCACCTACAATTCGATAAGCCTCATCCGCAATCACTTTGACAAAGCCCTCCCGGCGGCGCAAAGACAATGCCCGTCCGTTGCTGCGAAAGGCGCATTTCCCCACATGAATCTGTCCAAAAGCTAATTTTGCCTCTGCTTCTGTCATGCCCACTGAAGCAACTTCTGGCGTAGTATAAATGCAAGCAGGTATCACCGTCCCGCCAAGCGAAAATTCTTTACCTACTGCACTTTCTGCTGCAATCCTGCCCTTGGCAAAAGCAGAATGCGCCAGCAGTTTCCCGCCAGTGATGTCCCCGGCAGCATACACTCCCGGAATGCTGGTTTCCATCCGTTCATCCACGCAAACAGCACCACGCTGCATTTTCAGCTGCAGAGCGCCAAACGCTTCCGTGGCCAGTCTGCGGCCTACGGCTACCAAAACAGTGTCACACTCCAGCGCCAGCTCTTTTTCCTCTTTTTGACAGAGAACCAAAAGCCCTTCTCCCGTTTGTCGAATCTCTCGCACTGCAGTGGAAAGTGACACAGAAATTCCCTGCCGCTTTAACTGTTTCAACAGTTCTGCTGTTATTTCCTCGTCCACGCCAGGCAGAATTTCTTCCTGCTGTTCCACCACGGAAATTTTTGTTCCCAAGGGAGCAAATACATTGGCAAATTCCAGTCCGATCACGCCCGCACCAATGATTACCATCTGTTTGGGCGGCTGCGCAATGGAAAGCGCATCCGTGCTGGTCAAAACCCCTGGCAGATCAATGCCGGGAATAGGCGGCACAGCCGGCTTTGCACCTGTTGCCAAAATCAGTTTTTTACATTCTACTTCCCAAGTTCCCTCGCTTGTCGGAACCAAAATTCTCTCCGGCGACTGCACTTGGCCTTTCCCGGCTATAACAGTAACCCCTCTGGTCTTTAAAAGCTGGACCACACCAGATTGCAGCATTTTTACTACCCGGTCCTTTTGTTTCAAAGCGCCATCCCAGTTGATCTGGGCCTGCTGAATTTCCAAACCAAATTCTCTGGCATGCTTCAGTTCTGCCATCAATCCACTGCTGCCCAGCAGTGTTTTCGTCGGGATACAGCCTTGGTTTAAACATGTACCACCCACTGCTTCTTGCTCAATCAAAGCCACATTGGCACCTAATTGGGCAGATCGCAAAGCTGCCGTGTATCCTGCCGGGCCACCTCCCAATACTGCAATTTCCACCTGTATGGTCTTATTCGCCATTGTTATCCTCCAAATTTTTATTTTACTGGCAGCATATTGTTTTTTTCTTTGTTTTCAGTCTTTTTGACCAGACCGGAAAAGGGGCGCCATCCATGGAGACGGCACCCCTTTTTTTATCTGATCCGACAGGCAAATGCCACCGGCTAAAACAGACATTTAACTTTCATCCACAATCAGGCCATATCCGCCATTGTGCCGCTTATAAACAACCGCAAACGTCCCGTCTTCGTCCTGATTGCGGAACGCAAAAAACGTATGATCCAGCAGATTCATTTGCAAAATTGCTTCTTCCACCGTCATTGGTTTGATGAAGAACCGCTTTGTCCGAACCAGATTGAACTCTTCTTCTTCAGCCATCTCGTCCGAAATAGATGAAGCGGGAACTCCTCGTTCAAAAGCGCCTTGCCGCAACCTTTTCTCCAACCGGGTCTTGTTCTTGCGGATTTGCCGCTCAATTACCGCGACGGCCTGGTCAATTGCTGCACGCATTTCGTTATTCACACTTTCTTCTGCGCGGAAAATCGTACTTCCGGAACGTACAGTCAGTTCTACAATACACCGTTGTTCCTTTTCCACGCTCAATGTGACAGATGCAACTGCATCCTCCTTGAAATAACGATCCAGCTTACTGATTTTTTTCTCTGCATACGCATGGACAGCAGGGGACAAGTCTACCTTCTTGTCTGTGAAAACGAATTTCATTTCCTTCAACTCCTTTATCTCCCGTAGGAGGGAATTCGGGCACCGTGCCCTGAGGATGTCTCTGTTAGTATTATAGCACAATCCAGAGGGAAAATCACTCATTTTTTGTGCAAAATCATAAATTCTCTTTTTTGCCGATTCTCTTTTTCGGACACAGATGGTCCTTTACAGCACAGCCGATGCATGGTCCTTTACAGCACAGCCGATGCATGGCGTGTAACATGACAGCCTAAATTGACCATGCAAGGTAACCCTGCAATATGAGTGGGATACGGGAGAATTTTTACCCCTAAGGCCGTTATGGTTCCTCCCAAGCCTTGCGGGCCAATCCCCAAGCGGTTGATGCGTGCCAAAAGGCTCTGCTCCATCTCTGCGTAAAACGGGTCCGGATTGTCCTGGTCCAGTGGAAGAAGCAGCGCTTTTTTCGCCAAAAGCCCTGCGTATTCCGACGTCCCACCCAATCCAACTCCTACAATCACCGGTGGGCAGGGATTGGACCCGGCCTGTTCCACTGCATCTACAATAAAATCTTCCACTTCCGCTTGGGACACAGAGGGCCGAAACATTTTCAAGACGCTCATATTTTCACTTCCAAAACCTTTGGGTGCCACGGTAAGTTCCAACTGCTCTCCTGCTGTCAGCTCTAAATTCACAATGGCCGGGGTATTATCGTTGGTATTTTCCCGCCGCAGCGGGTCCCGAACCACCGAACAGCGGAGACACCCCTCTACATATCCACGGCGCACTCCTTCTTCAATGGCATCCTGCAAAAGTCCGCCTGTGATCTGCACTTCCTGTCCCAATCGGCAAAACACCATCGCCATACCGGTATCCTGACAGACAGGAAGTCCCTGCTCCTGTGCAAAAGTAAAATTATCCACTGCGCTTTGCAGCATCATACGACCTACTTCGGACAATTCCCGTTCCTGTGCCCGGCGCAGTACGCACTGCAAATCCGGTGCTAATTGGCAATTGGCCTGAATACATAAATCTCGTACAGTTTCCACAATGTTCTGATAGGAAATTACCTTCATTTTTCTCACCTGTTTCATTGAAATCCATTTGTTTTAAAAAAAGAAGAGCCATTCGACAAAAACAGACAAAACTTCTGTTTGACTTTTCCCCTGCTTTTCTATTATACTGGGTTTACAGCGAAGCCAATCTGCGGGAATTGCTTCCAAAGTATCCTTCAAAGGTCCTCTTTTGGGATAATTGAGTCCATCCGGGTTTTTACCCGCAGTACTCTCTTCGGGCGCCTTACAGGCGCTCTTTTTTTATCTGTTTTTGATATAAATGCAAAGCAAGACGGCGCACTTTGCCCGTCTTGCTTTGTATTCCGTCTTTTATCGGCGTCCCCTTCTGGAGCCACCCCTTTTATCAATATGTCGGTTGAGTTCGGACATCTTGCTGTCCGAGGCTTGCATAAATTGTTTCAATCGATCCTCAAATGTAATTGGTTCTTTCGATACTGCCTGCTTTGGCACATACGACCCGCGCTGCTGCGACCGTGGCGCATTGGGTTTTCCGCCGCCTGCCGCCTGCCGGGAATTGGCGGGACGGGGTGGATCCAACGCTTTCTTAATCGACAAGTTGATGCGGTTGTTGTCATCAATCCCCAACACCTTCACTTGTACCATTTGCCCTTCTTTGAGGTGATCTCGTATGTCGTTTACATACGTATATGCAATTTCTGAAATGTGTACCAAACCTGTTTTCCCATCCGGGAATGAAACAAAAGCACCAAATTTTGTAATTCCGGTTACTTTACCCTCGAGAACCGCACCAACACCGAACTCCATATTTTAAGCCTTTTCCTCCCTAACTTTCTCGCAGAAAGTTTAATTGCTGATATCAACAAAAATCTTTTCCCCCGGCAGGACAAGGCCTATTTGCTCTCGTGCAATCTTTTCCAACAACTCCGGATCATCACTGTTTGCGATATCTCGTTCCAGTGTGGCGTTTTTTTCCTGAAGCTCTGCTACCTGAGCTTTCAGTTCGTTTTCCTGCACTTGAGCTGACGCAATCTGATCTCGCAGCGTCAGGAGGGAGATGGCCATATAAACCAGCAGAATCAAAACAATCAGTTTTGTGGAAAAACCCGCTCGTTTGAACTTCACGCTCCGTGCCTCCCTCGTTTAGTTCCATATTCCTGTTCGAAGTTCCCACTTTTCTTGTTATCCATTTTATTTTATACCATCTATAGCAAGAAAGAAAGATGTTTTTCGCTTTTTCCTGAATTTTTTTCAATATAAACCAAATCCACTGTAATGGCTTTGCCAAAATATAGAACATTATTCCAATAAAATCTGCCACTTTGTATCCCAAAAAAAGAATCGGGCGGCTCAAAAGCAAAAAATACAGGCTGACACCGCCCACAATTCCCAACAGCATATAGATCCGAACCGTACCATCTCCTATTGTAAGTGCATGAAAAAACACCATGGGAACTGAGAATACCCAAAACAAAATATCAAATACGCCGGTTAGTGGACGCCAGCGGCACCGTGCGCGGAAAATGCGCAGCACATCATACAAAAACCCGATGCAACAGCCCAAAAGAAATGCACCCAGCAGCGCCATGACTTGGGCTTCTATGGAAATTTTCATCGCTTAGCGAAACAAACGGGAAAAAAGGCTGCCATTGTCCCGTCGCTGATCTTCATACAACAACGCATCTATGGTTCCTTCTACGCTCAGTTCTCCGCCATCCAGGCTCAACTTATCAATATGGAGCCCAGTTCCCCGAACCACCAAGGTTCCCCGCACTGTGTACATAACAATTGTCGTTTCATCAAAGCTCTCCACATCTTCCACCCCGGAAACCATCAGCCGCTCCCGTTCGTCCAAACTCAACCGATGAGCCAGATCGGAACGAATTCTCTTTTCTTCATATGCCAAAATTACA
>JAFOJR010000116.1 GCA_017420125.1 Oscillospiraceae bacterium
GCCTGGCTTTTCAAGGAGAAATCTTTTCTGCTGATCCAAATATGGTTATGGCTGCGCAATCTCTCCTGCGCCGCCCTGGTAAACGCCGATAAACAGAATCACGCCGCTTCCGTTTTCGATGGCATACAGGAAGGGCCGGTCCAAAATCATCTTTGCCTCTCCCGTGGGCATGGCAGCTCCTGCAACGGCAATATCGGTAAAGGCAGATGCCTCTACGCCTGTTTCATTGACGCCGATATACGTTTCCTGCAGGACGCTGTCCAAATACGCCAGGCTGTTTGTCATGCCGGAGAAGTTTGCCGTTTGGGAAAATGCCGACTGAATGCCCAGATCCTGCAGCATGTTTTCACAGCTGTATTTTGCTTCAATGGAGAACTTGGGAATCTTCCAGGTCACTTCGCCGGACTCCATCTCCCCTGCTGTGAATGCTGCCTCCAACGCTTCCGGAGACTGCAGGAATTCTGCTGGGCTGCGTCCTTCATCCGGCAGCACAAACGTCATCGTATTCCCGTTTTTCATTCCCAGAGAAGCGCGGGTAAATCCCACGCCCTTCACAAAACCCTGAGAGGCATCCACACGGTTCATAAAGTCAATGGTCTCATCGCCCGCTGTGCCATGGAACGTATCTGCAACGGTTTCTTCCACCGAGAAGCGGTCGGTCCACTGATCATAAAAATAGACCGTGTTGATCAGGTGCAGCAAATCGTCCGGGTTGATTTGCAGCTCCGGCGTCAATGTTCCGTTTGCATGGTCCGCGATCCACTTCCCGATGGTCTCGCCTGCCGATTCATCTGAAAAATCCAACTGATATACCCCTGTGCAGAAATTCAGGGCTGCCGTGCGAAGGAAATCTTTCTTGCAGTCCACATTTTCCGCTTCATTCAGCCAGATGGAATTATGGATCTTCAACTCGCCGATTTCATTGTCTGTATAGAGCGTGCGATACAATTTTCCGCACTGTTCCGCCAGCGTTTCTATGTCAGAAGCCCCCAGTGCCTGCAACATCTCCTGCTGTGTTTCCTGCTGGGCGCCGGTGGTGCACAGAGCCAATGCCAAATACAGGGAGATGGGCGAATAATTCCCGCTTTCTTCTCCCCGCAGCAGCTCTGCTGCCGTTTGATACGAGAACGAATTGATCTGGTCAATCGTCTCTTCTTCCACCGTGTTTTCTTCCATCATTGCCCACTGTTTTTCATTGTCGTAATAGGAAATGCTCTCCGGATACTCCACTTCCCGCAGAGGCGCAATGCCGTCAGCCGTCTGTGTGACCTCTGGAGATTGAGCCCCTGTGGGTTCCGGTCCCGGAATGGATGTGCATGCACAGAGAGAAAATGCCATTGCACCGCTGAGTAATATTGCTCCTATCCTTTGTTTCATGATTTTCCTCCTCATTTCCGATTTGCCGTTTGCGAATTTGCAATGTTGCAATCGGACGTATTTCTTTTCTTTCTTTTCTCCTCTATTTTTCGTAAACTCCCGGCGGAGTTTATGAAATCCAGGTTTCCTGCGCCAGATACATCCAGCCGTTTTCTCCCCTTTGCGCCGTACAGTCATCCCAGCCAACGGCCCCCAAACCGCTCCGCCATTTGGAGACGGAAAACGTCACGGTCTGGTCTTCCTGTACCGTGTCAGACAAAGTGAACAGCAGGCCATCGGGAAATAACATGGCCTCCTGGTCAATATACCCCTTTTGGCACAGCATGTCAAACGTCCCTATCAGCGTTTCTTTCTGATAGGTGCATCCCATCAGATAGCACAGCGCATTTTGTTCTGCCGGCGTCAGCAGATTCTCGCCCGTAAAATCAAACGCCAAAATGGAAACATCCTGATTCAGCCCCGGGTCCTGCTGATATAAATCGTCCAGCACCCGCGCATACAAAGCGACGGCGGAATCCGGCTTGTCTTCCAATTGAATCTGTGTGGGCGTAAACTGCGCCGGATAGGTTGATAAAATCAAACCGTCATAGGATACGGCCACTATTTTACCCGGTTGAATCTGTTCCGCCGAAATGGGGTCGCCCTGCGCGTCCAATACGGGAACATTTTTATATGGAATTAAATAAGCATCCTCTGTCTGCCCGGAAATCTCCGCCAGCAGCAGCGTCTCGTCGTATTTTTTCACCACACTGGCCAGAAGCACGATAGAAGGCGATTCCGAAGGCATCGGTACGGTCACCACCGCTGATGGCGTACCGGGCTGCGGACTGCTGCCGTCCGTTGACGGCTGCGGATCGGCAGATGGACGAAAAAGGCAAGATGTCAAAAGCAGAAGACCTGCCGCCAGCCAGGCAATCATTGTTATCTTCCATTTCATCCATTTCACACTCCTTCTTTCGGATTTGTCTTAATAGACGAACCATGGTTTCCCTTTGTTCCATCTTCTTTTCCGGTTATGGAAAAACATTTTGCTTCCCGCCTGATAAAAAACTGCCGCCCCTGTTTTGCAAATGTTTGCCAAACCGGGCAGCAAAAAGCCGCCACAATCAAATTGTGACGGCTGGCACGCCTGGAGGGATTCGAACCCCCGACCTTTTGGTTCGTAGCCAAACACTCTATCCGGCTGAGCTACAGGCGCATATTTTCTTTTCTTGTGAAGAGCTTTGCCATTATAGCATAGAAGAACATAGAAATCAAGAGGTTTTTCAAATTTTTTCAATTGGATTTCCCCCTGCAGAGCCGGGCCCTGCAGGGGGAAATTATGGTCATTCACGCAATGGACACTCGTCAGGAGAATGGATTTTAATACATGCCCATGCCGCTCATGTCGCCGGTGGGTGCATTCATGGGCAGAGTGGGAGAATTCTTCTTGGAAGCTGCAACTGCTTCTGTGGTCAGCAATGTGGAGGCAATGGAAGCTGCATTTTCCAGCGCAGACAGGGTAACCTTTGCGGGGTCAACGATTCCGGAAGCCATCATGTCGCAGTATACTTCGCGATAGGCGTCGAAACCGTAGCCAACCTTGCGGCTGTTGCGGATCTTTTCAATGATGACGGAACCGTCCAAACCTGCATTCTCTGCGATCTGGCGCACAGGCTCCTGCAGTGCTCTTGCAATGATCTTGACGCCGGTTCTCTCGTCGCCTTCTGTCTTGGCAATCAGCTTTTCCACTGCGGAAATCGCATTGATATAAGCGGTGCCGCCGCCGGCTACAATCCCGTCTTCCACTGCTGCGCGGGTTGCATTCAGAGCGTCTTCAATGCGCAGCTTCTTTTCCAGCATTTCGGTTTCCGTAGCAGCGCCGACTTTCAGAACGGCAATGCCGCCGGCCAGCTTTGCCAGACGTTCATTGAGCTTTTCTTTTTCATAATCTGCCATGGGAACTTCCAGCTGGTTGCGCAGCTGGGTCACGCGGGCAGAAATGGCTTCGGGGTCGCCGCCGCCGCCGATCAGCACGGTGGTTTCCTTCTGGATCTTTGCAGTTTTGCAGGTGCCCAGATGTTCCATGGTTGCATCTTTCAGTTCCAGTCCCAGATCGGAAGTGATAACGGTGCCGCCTGTGAGGATTGCCATATCCTGCAGCAGGTCTTTCCGACGGTCGCCGTAGCCGGGGCCCTTTACGCAGACCACATTGAGG
The DNA here is from genome assembly GCA_017420125.1 of Oscillospiraceae bacterium. Classification (GTDB taxonomy): domain Bacteria; phylum Bacillota; class Clostridia; order Oscillospirales; family Oscillospiraceae; genus RGIG529. Next base: position 3,575 of record JAFOJR010000116.1, read on the forward strand.
ATTCCGCGGATCTTGTTCAGAACCAAGGTGGACAGTGCTTCCCCTTCCACATCGTCTGCTACGATGAGAAGCTTCCGGGCGGACTTCATGACCTGTTCCAGAATGGGCAGCAGTTCTTGGATGCTGTCGATTTTCTTGTCTGTGATCAGAATGACGGGGTCATCCATAACCGCTTCCATTTTATCGGAATCCGTCACCATGTAGGGAGACAGATAACCTTTGTCAAAGTGCATACCTTCTACGATTTCAATGTAGGTATCTGCTGTTTTGGATTCATCAATGGAAATAATGCCTTCCTTCTGGATCTTCCCCATTGCTTCTGCAATCAGTTTGCCAATGTCTTCGTCGCTGGAAGAAATCGCACCGACTCTTGCAATATCTTCAGAGCCTTCCACTTCCTTTGCGTTGGCTTTGATGGCTTCCATTGCTGCAGCAGTTGCCTTAAAGATGCCCTTCCGCATAATCATCGGATTTGCACCGGCCGCCAGGTTCCGCATGCCTTCGCGAATGATGGCCTGGGCCAGCAGCGTTGCGGTGGTGGTACCGTCGCCGGCCACGTCATTTGTCTTGGTGGCAACTTCTTTTACCAGCTGCGCGCCCATATTTTCAAACGGATCTTCCAGTTCGATTTCTTTTGCAATGCTGACGCCGTCGTTGGTAATCATCGGGCTGCCGAACTTTTTATCCAATACCACGTTGCGGCCTTTGGGCCCCAAGGTGATTTTCACTGTATTTGCCAGCTGGTTTACGCCGCGTTCCAGCGCACGCCGGGCTTCTTCACCATATTTAATTTCTTTTTCCAATAATCCCATTGTCGTTACCTCCTACTGGTATATTTCTCAAATGAAACTCAGTCTTCTACAATTGCCAAAATATCACCCTGGCGGACGATCATTACTTCTTCATCGCCCAGCTTGACTTCAGTGCCGGCATATTTGCTGGTAATCACGTGGTCGCCCACTTTTACTGTCATCACAATTTCTTTTCCATCGACAGAACCGCCCGGTCCCACTGCCACTACTTCTGCTGCTGCGGGCTTTTCCTTTGCGCTTCCGGTGAGAATCAGACCGCTCTGGGTGGTTTCTTCCACGTTTGTGACCATTTTCAAAACGACTCTGTCGCCAAGGGGTTTTAATTTCATGAGATTGACCTCCTTATATTTCTTCCAATCATGGATTGTTTCATAATTTTAGCACTCTCTCTTTTTGAGTGCTAAGTCTGTTACTATAATAAGGCAGATGTTCCTTTTGCGCAAGTATATTTTTTCCGATTTTGCCATGATATTTCTTGTTTTCTTTTTATTTTATTTATCTGCCTCTCAATTTATACTTAAATTAGGTTTTTTCTCCTGTTTTTTCAGTTTTTCTCTGTTTCAACTTTCCTTTTTCTTCCTCTGATAAAAATACACCGGATTTTTCGCAAAAAGCTTTTTGAAAACAAAGCGCCAGTTTTGTTCTTGATTTATCTCCCCCTATTTCTCATAAAAATATAGGTTGCACTGGATCATCCCATTATACAGCTTTCGTTTTTTTCCTGCCTTTCGGCCAAAGTGCTGCTCCAGCTTCTGGTCGGAAGATAACAGATACAGCCGAAACCCTTCTGTCGCTCCATATGTTTTTCCAAACGCGGCCATCAGCTCCGCTGCCTCTTTCTTTTCCAGCAAACGCTCTCCATACGGCGGATTGGTGACGACAACCCCCTGGCTTCCCCGAGGGGCAAATTGCCTGGCATCCGCCTGCTGAAAACGGATCAAATCTCCCACGCCTGCTTTTCTGGCGTTGCTCTCGGCAATGGCGATGGCACCGGGGTCCAAATCCCCGCCCCAAATATCATAATCCCGATGAAATTCCTTGTCCCGCGCTTCTTCTTTCGCCTGTGCCCAAACAGCGGCGGGAAGCTGCGGCCAGGCCTGGGCTGCAAAACGCCGCCCCAGACCGGGCGCCCGGTTGCAGGCGGCAAGGGCCGCTTCAATGGCAATGGTTCCGGAACCGCAAAACGGATCGCAAAAAGCGCCTTTCCCCCGGTATCGGGACAGCATCACCATCCCCGCAGCCAGCGTTTCCCGCAGAGGCGCCGCAACCCCCACCGCGCGCCAGCCCCGTTTGTGCAGCCCCGGGCCGGAGGTGTCAATGGAAATGGTAGCCCAGTCTTTTAAAAGAGAAAACTGGACCTGATACAGGGGTCCGTCCTCCGAAAACCAGTTTTGAGCATATTTCAGTTTTAACCGTTCCACAATGGCTTTTTTGATAATCTTTTGACAATCCGGTACAGAATGCAGCTTGGAATTCAGCGCATATCCTTTCACGGGAAACGCGGCATTGCGGGGAAGATACCGCTCCCACGGCAGCGCTTTGACGCCTTCAAACAAAGCGTCAAAAGAGGCCGCGGAAAACTGCCCCATTTCCAGCAAAACCCGTTCTGCACAGCGCAGGTTGATATTTGCGCGGGCCACGTCTGCCTCCGTGCCGGAAAACAGCACGCGCCCGTTTTCTGCTTCCACCGTTTTCATATGCAATCGCCGCAGTTCTTCTGCAACCAGCCCTTCCAGGCCAAACAGACATGGCGCAATCATAGAGAGTTCCATCGTTTCTCTGCCTTTCTTTTGATCAAATTCCATCTTTTGCCTTCTTTGCAGTATACCGATTTTTTCTTTTTTTGACAACAAAATGTTTTCGTTTTTCATCACATTGTTCCTGTTTTTTTCGGCGGAAATATGGTATAGTAATGAGCAAACAGTATGGAAAGAAGGGATTATTTTGAGTGTAACCATCATTTGGCTCATCGCCGCTGTTGTCTTTGCATTGCTGGAAGCCGCTACGTTCCAGCTCGTCACCATCTGGTTTGCAATCGGCAGTATCGTGGGAATGATCACGTCTGCGCTCCATGGCCCTGTTTGGCTCCAGTTCGTACTGTTTTGTGCCGTCTCTCTGGTGGTTTTGATTTTCGTGCGGCCCATCGCAAGAAAATATCTCTCCCCGGAGAAAACTGCTACCAATGCAGATCGGGTCATCGGCATGATCGGCGTTGTCACCCAAACCATCAACCCTCTGCGGGGCACCGGCATGGTCTCTGTAGGCGGGAATGTCTGGACCGCGCGTACCACTGCCGACCAGGTCATCCCGAAGGAAACCCAGGTGGAGATCCTGCGGATTGAAGGGGTAAAACTCATCGTTGCGCCGCTGGTGCAGACGCCTGAGGCCGCCCAATCCCAGCAGACTGCGGTATAAGAAACGGCATAAATGCACAACCACACACAAAAGACTGACGTCAACATGCCAGTCGGAACAGGAGGTATCTATGGAATTTCTGGAAGGTATCAGAGCCTTTCTCCCTTGGATTGTTCTTGTGATTATTATTCTCATCATTCTGGCAAAAAATATTGTCATTGTCCAGCAGTCCAAGGCATATGTCATCGAACGTTTGGGCGCGTTCCAGGCCGTTTGGGGCGTGGGAATCCATGTGAAGATTCCATTCATTGAACGAGTGGCAAAAGCTGTCTCCCTGAAAGAGCAGGTGGTGGATTTTCCCCCGCAGCCGGTCATTACAAAGGACAATGTTACGATGCAGATTGACACGGTCCTCTACTTTCAGATCACCGATCCGAAGCTGTATGCGTATGGCGTAGAGCATCCCCTCGCCGCCATCGAAAACCTGTCTGCCACCACTTTGCGAAACATCATCGGCGACCTGGAGCTGGACCAGTCGCTCACTTCGCGGGATATTATCAATACCCAAATGCGCACCATTCTGGATGAGGCCACAGACCCCTGGGGCATCAAGGTCAACCGGGTGGAACTGAAAAACATTATCCCGCCCAGAGAAATTCAAAACGCCATGGAACGCCAGATGAAAGCCGAACGGGAACGGAGAGAAGCCATTTTGCAGGCAGAAGGCACAAAAGCCTCTCAAATCCTCGTCGCAGAGGGCGAAAAGCAATCTCTGATCCTGCGGGCTGACGCGGCAAAGCAGGCAAAGATCATGGAGGCAGAAGGTCAGGCAGAAGCCACGTTGAAGGTGCAAAAGGCCATCGCCGATTCCCTGCGGCTGCTGAATGAGTCCTGTCCCAACGATCAGGTCATCAAACTGAAGGCACTGGAAGCGTTCCAGGCCGCCGCCAACGGCAAGGCAACCAAAATCATCATCCCCTCAGAAATCCAGGGGCTTGCCGGTTTGGCCGCTTCCGCCAAAGCGTTGTTGGAGGAAGAGAAATCTGCTCCGAAAAAAGAAAGTTAAAAAAAAACAAAAGACGGCCGGAAAAGCAAATGCTTTTCCGGCCGTTTCCGTTTCTGCCAGACGCGTTGCCCGGCAGCGCATTGTCTTATTGTCCCATCGCAACAAGCAAATGTTCCCGTGTCATATCATACCAGAGCCTGCACCCCGGCGTGCGCACCACATGGATGATATCTTCCAGTCCCGTCGCAGAAGGGTCGCATTCCAGCAGCAGGTTCTCCTGTGCCTCCAGCGGGGAAAGGTCAAACGCCTTTGTGCATTCATCCTCAAACACAGCAGCATATAAAATATTTGCCTCCACCAAATCCTGGAAAATGTGACTGCCATAGCTGAGCTCCGGCCGATATCCTGCCCGGCTCTCCGCAACCTCGCAAACGACGCTGAACGCACTGATCTCTGCAAAAGAAGACGGGACTCCAAGCTCCGGAGAAGAGGTGCAGATACGTCCCGGTGCAAACAGCATCAGCGTCTCGCCTGCGTTGCGGAAATGCCAGTTGATTGCCCCCAGCGCCCGCGCCGCTCTGTATTTTTCAGACTGCCCCAGCTGATAATATCCCACGGCGTCAATGATCACGGCAATGGATGGTGCAATTTCTCTGGAAAGCCCCATCCCCGCATGCACGCTTTCCAGGAGAATCTGCTCCCGCGGAAGCGCTTCCGGCACGCTGACCTGGCAATTATCTTTTGCCACGAGAAGCGGGCGGCACTGCAGCAGGTTGACGGCAAATTCCCCTTTCGGCGAAAGGTTAATGGTATATTCAATATCCACCGGGCTGTCATATGCCTCCTGCAGTACACGCAGAATATCGCGCATCATATTCATCAGCTTTCGATTCCCCACCAGGCCGTCACAGCTGACAAATGTAATTTCTCTCCGTTCGCCCTTTTCCCGGAAAAAGAGCTCCGCTTCGTTGTCATGGGTGAGAAGCGTATTGGTCAGCCAGCTGGGAAGCAGCGGAACCACTTCCTCCGGCGTCTTGCTTGCCCATTTGATGGCCTCCATGTCAACCACATCCACCAGCCGCTGGGAGTAGCGGTGTCGGTCAGCGGTGGTGGTATAGGGGGTCGCCAGCGGCCGGGTCAACTGGACAAGGCGCGGGTAGGTTCCCGTCGCCCTGTCTACCGCAGCAGTGCCCAGCCCCATCACCAGGCGCAGCATGCCGTCCTCCGGACGAATATCCCCGCTCATGCGGTAAGGGCTGAAGCTGTAGCCAACGCCGGCCGCGCAGGGCAGGAAAAAGTTCCCATATCTGGAACCGGACACCCGCTGCACCAATAATGCCATCTGTTCATCCCGCTTTTCCAGCCCGTGCATCAATCTGTACTCCAGCGCCGCGCGGCTCATCGTACTGGCGTATACGGTGCGTACCGCGTCTTCAAAAGCAGCCAGGTTTTCCTCCGGCGTGCCGGCATTTGCGCAGAACACCGACTCATATTTGCCGGCAAATGCATTCCCAAAGCCATCCTCCAAAAGAGAACTGGAGCGGACAATCACCGGATCCCCTCCAAAATAGTCCAGCAAATGATGAAACCGCGCTCTCAGGTCGCCTGAGAACGATCCGCTGCGCAGGCATTCTTCGATCTGGGGCGCCAGAGAAAAATATTCTTCCGCCTTCCGCTGGCGCAGGCGCAGATCCCAAAATCCGTTGTCCACAATGTAAGAATAGAAAACATCTGAGCCGATGTAAAAGCTGTCATGCTCCTCTGTACAGTCCTGAAACTCCGGCTTCATCTCCTGCAGGATACTGCGCGCCAGCAGCATGCCGCAGGCCTTTCCGCCGATCATCCCCGTTCCGATCATGCGCTTCCGTATGTTGAAATAATCTTCCGTACGGAAATAACGCTTTATCATGCGGCGCAGCCGCTCGTCTCTGGTTAACATAATGTCGCACATTCTGTTGCAATCTTCCTGCACATCCATTCCCGCCTGTTCTTTCAATGCGGCAGTGCGGAAAAAACGCTCCCAGCTGTCCATATTCTGATCTTCCGTTCGCTCTTCGTTCATCAAACGGTAAAACCGCGCTGTGTCGACCCCATCGCGCAGCGGTGTCAAGGCCTTTGTCTGCATATCATAGCGGTGGGGCAAAAACATCTCCGGACTAAACCGGTTCCACACTTTCACCGGCCGAACATATACATCTTCGCCCCCTGCATAAACATCCAGAAGAAGCTGGGTTGTGTCACGAATTCTGTCGATGGCATCAAAGGAGTGCTTCCCGCGGATCACCGGAAACCATGCTACCGTA
>JAFOJR010000117.1 GCA_017420125.1 Oscillospiraceae bacterium
GAAATTTCCTGCCGGTGCGCCACCTCTTTCAGCGGAACATACTGCTCCTCCCGATAACACAGGGCCAAATCCACCATAAAGCGAAGCGCGTACCGTCCTCTCGTGGATATTTTCATGGCATTCACCTCACTGTCTTTTTCGCGAAATATTCCGGATTATTCATGGGTGCGGTGGCACGCCTCGCAGTCCAGATTGCAGCCCACAATGGGTTCCGGATCCACGCCTTGCCGGGTGTAATAATCTCCGATGGCGGCTTTCACCGCCTCCTCCGCCAAAACAGAGCAGTGCATCTTCACAGGGGGCAGCCCGTCCAGCGCTTCCGCCACAGCCTGATTGGTCAGCGCCAGGGCTTCCTTCACGGTTTTTCCCTTGACCATTTCCGTTGCCATGGAGGAAGTGGCCACAGCGGCGCCGCAGCCAAACGTTTTAAACTTTACGTCTTCAATGACTTCATTCTCGTCGATCTTCATGTAGATCTTCATAATATCGCCGCATTTTGCGTTGCCAACCTGGCCGACGGCGTTTGCATCCGCAATCTCGCCCACATTGCGGGGATTGCTGAAATGATCCATTACTTTCTCTGAATACATCATCTATTGTACCTCCTTTTGCTTCTCCTCCCACAGGGGGGACATTTCCCGCAGTCGGGCAATGACAGAGGGCAGCTGCTCCAAAATATAGTCCACGTCTTCTTCCGTATTATCCGCCCCCAGGGACAGCCGCAAAGAGCCGTGGGACACTTCATGCAGCAGGCCGATGGCCATCAGCACATGAGACGGGTCCAGGGATCCGGAGGAGCAGGCCGAGCCGGAGGAAGCACAGATGCCCTTGGCATCCAGCATCATCACCATGGATTCTCCTTCCACGCACTCAAATACAAACGAAGCAATCCCCGGCAGCCGGTTGATGGGGTCCCCGGTAAGCGCGGAAAACGGAATCTTCAGCAAACCGTCCACCAGGCGCTCCCGCAAAGCGGCCACTTTCGCCTCGTTTTCTGCCAGATTGGAAACGGCCTCTTCCAGCGCCGCGGCCATGCCCACAAAGCCGGCTACGTTCTCTGTTCCGCCGCGGATTCCCTTTTCCTGGCCGCCCCCCTGAATCAGCGCAGGCAGCCGCACGCCTTTTCGCACATACAGCACGCCCACACCCTTGGGGCCGCCGAATTTATGGCCGGACAAAGACAGAAAATCCACCTGCATCTCTTCCACATTCACCGGAATGTGGCCCACGGCCTGTACCGCATCTGTATGGAATAAAATGCCCTTTTCCCGGGCCAAAGCGCCAATCTCCGCAATGGGCTGGATGGTTCCGATTTCATTGTTGGCCGTCATAACGGAAATCAAAATCGTGTCTTCCCGGATGGCGTTTTCCACCGCTTTCAGGGAAATCCGGCCCAGCTGGTCCACGGGAAGATAGGTGACCTCAAACCCCTGTTCTTCCAGATAATGGGCCGTATTCAGCAGCGCGTGATGTTCAATCTGTGTGGTAATAATATGGCGGCCTTTTTCTTTTTTCAGCTCCGCCGCGCCTTTTAAGGCCCAGTTGTCCGCCTCGCTGCCGCCGCCGGTGAAATAGATCTCATTCGCCTGGGCGCCAATGGCTTTTGCCACGGTCTCCCTTGCCTGGTCCAGCGCCTGTCTGGCCGCGCGTCCCAGCCGATAGATCCCGGAGGGGTTGCCGTACTGTTCTTTTAAATAAGGCAGCATTGCCGCCAGTGCTTTGTCAGAAACCGCCGTGGTTGCGGCGTGATCTGCATATACCATATCCTTCACTCCGTTCCTGGATTTTAATTTCATGAATTCCCATCAGATTACTATGATATAGTATATCTGTTATTTCCCGTTTGTCAACTGTATTTTTTAATTTTCCCTGCCCTTTTTCCCCTTATTCCAAAATGAGCAGTTCTTTGGGCGCGAGGGTCAGGTTTTCGCATCCGTCTTCTTTCAGATACAGAACATCTTCAATCCGGACGCCGAATCGTCCCGGCAGATAGATTCCCGGCTCGGCAGACACCACCGCCCCCACCGGCAGGGGATTTGTCCCGGATACATTCAGATTTGGGGATTCATGAATTTCAATCCCCAGACTGTGGCCGAATCCATGCCCGAAACAGGGGCCGTATCCCCCCTGCCGGATCACTGCCCGGGCGGCCTCGTCAATTTCTTTCCCCGGGATGCCCGCCCGGGCGGCGGCAATCCCTGCCTCCTGGGCCCGGAGCACCAGCTGATACACCTGCCGCATCTCGTCGTCGGCATGCTGCACGGCAACGGTGCGGGTCATGTCGGAGCAGTATCCTCCATAGACACAGCCGAAATCCATGGTGACAAATTCGCCGCTCTGAATTTTTCGGCTGGTGGGGACGCCGTGGGGGAGGCTGGAATTTGGCCCGGAAACCACAATGGGGTCAAACGAATTGCCCCCGGCGCCGTGGCGCATCATGCGATAGGTCAGCTCCGCCGCCAGATCCAGCTCCGAAACTCCCGGCTTGATCTGGGGCAGCACGTCTGCCAGCGCCCGCTCGGCAATCTCCTGCGCCTGCCGCATCAGCGCCAGCTCCTCCCCGCTCTTGGCGGCCCGCAGTTCCTTCAAAACTGCCTGGGCGGGAACAAGCGCGCAGGGCAGTCTGTTTTCATACCGCTGATATTCCCCCACGGTCATGGCGTCTTCTTCAAAGCCCAGCCGCTTCACGCCATAGCGGCGCACCAGATCGTCCACCATCTGCACATAGGAGACCCCCCGGGGCAGCTCCTCTACTTTGGCGCCCGAAATACAGCGGGACGCCGCTTCCGTATAGCGGCTGTCGGTTGCAAAAATGCTGTCGGTCCCGGTCAAAAAGGCGATCCCGTCCGAAGAGGGAAAGCCGGAGGCATAAAACCGGTTTGGCCGGCTGGTCAGCAGAATGGCGTCGATGCCAAACGCTTCCAGTTTTTCTTTGATCTGGGTCCAATGGTTCATCCCGTTTTCCTCCCGATTGCGTTTTATTGTGTGGATTTCCGGCGCATTTGATACGCCTGCCGCAGCCTTGCGGCTAAAATAAAGGGCTGTTCCAGTCCGTGGCGCAATGCGCGAAAAGGATTGTCCCGAATGCGGATGGGCTTCACCAGATAGACGGGGATGCCCGCCCTGTTTCCCCCCAGCACATCGGTAAAAATCTGATCTCCCAGCATAATCGTCTCTTTCTCTGTACAGTCCATCTGCTCCATGGCCCGAAAAAACGAGGCGGTTTTCGGCTTTCCCGCATGGTCAATAAACGGGACGCCCAGTTTTTCACAATATCGCCTGATCCGGGTGGGGGATCGATTGTTTGATAAAATAAACAGCGTGATCTGATGCGCTTCCAGCGCCCGCTTCCATGCAAACACCGTTTCCGGCGGCTCCGCCACGGAATAGGGGCTGATGGTATTGTCCAGATCGGACAAAATCAGGCGGACGCCCGCCGCCTGGAGCGCGTCCGGCTCCAATTGGTCAATGGAGGAATATACCCGGGTGGGTAAAAGAGAAAACGGCATCGCCGCACCTCCTCGTTTTGATGGTCGGATCAGACAGATCGGAGCCCTGCACGCTCCGGGTCTGATCCGGTTTGTTCTCTCATAAAATAGTCTTGCAGAACGGCATCGTTCTATGGCATTATAGCACTGTTTTTCATTTCCGGACAAGGGGGCTTTTTGATGGAGAAAATGCAATTGATCCTGGTTGTGCCGCCGGAAGATCCGGCCGCTGCGGAACATCTCCCCGCCATCCCGGCGCATCCGCTGTACCGGCTTGGGCAGGGCGGACACTTATTCCGCAGCACCGCTGCCGGGGGAACCCGCCGGGGCTTCATGCTCATCGATGATCTGGCATTTGACGGGACGGGGGAGCCTGCCGTTTTCTCCCGGGAAGTTGTGCAGGAATGTCTCGCCCGCCGTTTTTCCGGCGTGGTCCTTTCCTTTGACCGGCCGCCCGCGCCCCGCTCTCTTGCCATGGTCTCCCGCCTGTCCCGGTCGCTGGCCCGCCGTCAGCTCCCGCTGTATCTTCCGGAGGCATATGCTCCTGCCTCTGAAACGGCAAAGATTCTGGTCTCCTCCGCGCTCTCCGGCGGGTCTCTGCACCAGCGGCTCTCCGACGCAGCCACCCGGTTCGGCATATCCCGCATCACGCTGGCCGCAGAGCGGGTGGCCGTCGATTTCACTTTGCCCGCGCCTGACGGGGCGGGCACAAGCCTGACGCCGGAAGCGCTTTTTTCCCTGCGGCAGGTGCACGCGCCTTCTGTTTTTTTCTCCAGCGAATTGTGCAGTCATTATTTTACCTATCTGAACAGCGCTTCCCACGCCCATTTTGTCCTCTTTGACGACGGGGACAGCATGCGGAAAAAACTGCAGCTTGCCCGCTCGCTGGGAATCCGGGAAGCACTGCTCTTCTATCCGGACATCGCGCCGTGGGCGGATGCCTTCTTTTAAGGGGCCCGCAAAGGAAAACAGACGCCGCAACAGTTGTTACGGCGTCTGTCTTAGTTTTAAAATCAATAAGCCCGTTTATTTCTGTTTTTTCTGGCAGCTTCCGATTTCTTGCGGCGTTTTACGCTGGGACTTTCATAGTGCTCCCGTTTCCGCACTTCTGCAAGAACGCCTGCCTTTGCGCAGTTGCGCTTAAATCTTTTCAGCGCGCTGTCCAATGACTCGTTCTCTTTTACTCGGACTTCCGACATCGTTATCCCTCCCTCCGCCATGCCTGGAAAAACCCAGACATCAAGGGCCATGTTTATGGCTTTCACGTCCTACTATTATATTCAAATTTCCCCTTGTTGTCAAGAGGGAGTGTTTTTATTTTCCAAACACCGGTTTGAGGCCGCTTATTTGGGGCGGATCAAAAGGTTGATCAATTTGTTTTTGACCAGAATGACCTTGAAGATTTCCATGCCCTCCAGCTGGCGCGCCACTTTATCCAGCGCCTTTGCGGCTTCCAGAACGGTTGCTTCGTCGCTGTCCACCGGCACTTCCACGGTGCCGCGGAATTTGCCTTTGATCTGAACGGCCATCTGGACGCTTTCCTCTGCCAGCATTTCTTCTTTCCACACAGGCCAGGGATGGACACAGGCCATGCCGTCAAAGCCAAGCTGTTCCCAGATCTCCTCTGCAATATGCGGAGCAAAGGGAGAGAGCAGCAGAAGCAGCGCCTGCATATCCGCCTTGTTGGCGCCCTGGGCGGTGAAATCGTTCACCATCGACATCAGCGCGGCA
>JAFOJR010000118.1 GCA_017420125.1 Oscillospiraceae bacterium
ATGAAGATCATCTTCGCAGAAACCGGCGATCCCAAATATCGTCCGGCCGGCCTGCTGGTTAAAATGGTCCGCGGCGGCAAGCTGGGCCGCAAATCCGGCGAAGGCTTCTTCAAGTACGATAAATAATTCCCCCTTTTCGGCAAACAAAACACGAAGAAAGGCCCGCCTTTCTTCGTGTTTTTTTACACATGGAAAACAGGCCTTCCGTTTTCCGCAGCTATCCCTCGGCCTGCGCTGCAGGGATGTTCTCAGGAGGTTCACAAATGTTCTGCAAAGCGCCTCTCCAGCAGCTTCCCATCCCTCTCCTTCAATGGTACCGGGAGCATGCCAGGATACTCCCCTGGCGCAGCCAGCCGACGCCCTACCGGGTCTGGATCTCGGAAATCATGCTTCAGCAGACGCGCGTCTCCGCCGTCTTGCCTTATTTTCATCGATTTTTACAGGCGTTTCCCACCATTGCCCATTTGGCTGCCGCTTCGGATGATCATCTGATGAAACTTTGGGAAGGTCTGGGCTATTACAGCCGGGCCCGCAATTTAAAAAAAGCAGCCAACCAGATCATGGAGCAATTTGGGGGGATTTTCCCCTCCTCCTATGAAGAGATTTTGACTTTGGCCGGCATCGGGGAATATACCGCCGGAGCCATCGCTTCCATTGCTTTCGGCATTCCCGTTCCGGCAGTGGACGGGAATGTTCTGCGTGTCGTCGCCCGCATCACCGGTTTCGCGGACCCCATTGACAGCCCGAAAACCAGGCGCCTTTTGCGTGCGGCTGTCTGGGAAATCATTCCCCTCCATGCCCCGGGGGACTTTAACCAGGCCTTGATGGAATTGGGCGCAACAGTGTGCCTTCCCAACGGCGCTCCTTTGTGCAGTCAATGTCCGGTTGCGTCTTTCTGCCGGGCTTTTCTGCAAAGTCGTACGGAAGAACTGCCGGTGAAATCCCCCAGGAAGCCCCGTCGGGTGGAGATGCGTACGGTGTTTTTGCTGTTCTTTGATGGTTCGGTTGCGTTGCGCCGCCGCCCAGAAAAGGGACTGCTTTCCGGCTTGTGGGAATTCCCCAATGTGCCGGGCAGCGGAGACCAGGCATTGGCAGAATGGGAAATCTCTCCGGCACAGCAATGGGAAGCTTGCAATGGGAAACATGTTTTCACCCATGTAGAATGGCATATGACGGGCCAGGCCTTTCTGCTGGCAAACGACATTTTGCCGGAAGGCTGGGTCTGGGCCAATCGAGCGAAACTGCAGCAAACGTATGCTGTCCCTTCTGCGTTCGCCTCTTTTCTCCCGCTGGTTGAGACCTATTGTGCCGTTTCTGCACCGTTGTCTGCGAACCGGCCCTGATCTTTGGCGTCCGTCTACTTGCTGCCCTGTCTTATCATATGATATAATAATAAGATAAAATCAATAAACGCTCTGTCTTTTTACGCGGCGGGGCACACGGTGCAAAACATTCATTTCCCGGCCGTGTGCCGCAAGCTCAGGTCCATCGGCCGGCAAAAAAACGCCATCCGCTGCCAGCATGGACGCAAATCCGCGGGGAAGGCGGAAAAAAGGATAACGGAGGAACTCTTTATGATTAAGCATGAATCTAATATGCGCACCGATATTTGGGATCATATTCACAACGGTCAGGGGAAAATAGACGTGCTCCACGTTTTTGAAGAAGACCAGATGGCAGGCCGAGGCACGCTTTGTGCCAAAAGCGTATTTCACCCCGGCGATTCCATCGGCGTCCATATCCATGATAAAAACGCAGAAATTTATTATGTACTGGAAGGGGAACTGGTGGTAATTGAAAACGGTGTGGAACATGTGCTGCGCCCCGGCGACGCCGCTTTCACCGCAAACGGCGCTTCCCACTGCGTTGAAAACCGCACCCGGCAAAACGCTGTGATGCTGGCCATTATTATGAAATAAAAAGGTCCTCCTCTTTCTTTTTTGAAAAGAAAGCGCCAATCTTTGGGGAACTTGAAATTTTGTCTTGTTTTCTCTTCTTTCTTAGCCTATGATAAGAGAGTCTGTTGTGCGGGAACGTTTCCCGTATCACATTGCCATTTCAGCGGCAGGTTTTTCCCCGCATCAAAGGAGGATTTCATATGGACAATCGTCCCATCGGCGTGTTTGATTCCGGCCTCGGCGGACTTACCGCAGTACGGGAACTGATGGACCTTCTTCCAAACGAATCCATTGTTTATTTGGGCGACACCGGCCGTGTCCCATACGGCACCCGCTCCAAAGAAACCATCTTAAAATATGCCAGGCAAGACATCAACTTTTTGAACACTTTCGATTTAAAGGCCATTCTGATTGCCTGCGGCACCATTACCACAAATGGTTTGGATATGATTCAAAAGGAATATCCGCTTCCCATTCTGGGCGTGGCAGAACCTGCGGCCAGGGCAGCTGCCGCTGCCACCCGCAACGGGCGTATCGGCCTTATTGCCACACAGGCATCTATTCGCAGCGGTCTTTATGAACGCATCATTCGGGCGGAAAGCCCTCAAACCGAAATTTTCAGCGTCCCCTGCCCTTTATTCGTCTCCCTTGTGGAGGCTGGACATTATGCCAAAGGGGACCCTATGGTAAAATTGGCAGCGGAGGAATATTTAACCTCGCTGCAGGAACAGAAGATTGATACACTGATTTTGGGCTGTACCCATTATCCCCTGCTCAGCGACGCGATTGAGGACTTTTTCGGGCCGGCGGTCACCTTGATCAATTCCGGTGCACAGGGCGCGCTCACATTCCGGGAAATGCTTGCCCAAAAGGATCTTCTGGCAGACCCGCAGCAGGTTTCCGCCACATACCAATATTATGTCACCGACCGCACAGAGCAGTTTTCCCGTCTGGCCGCCGTGTTCCTGGGCCGCCCCGTTTCCGGGCTTGTGGAACAGGTGGTCATAGATCAATAATACAGCGGCCTGTTTAAAATCACAGAAGGAGGAATCCCGTATGATCGTACGAAATGAAAGCGCCGTTCAACAAACTCCTGCCCCCGGTGTGCACCGAAAGGTTTTGTCTTATTCCGACTCTCTCATGGCCTGCGAAGTCACTTTGGACAAAGGCGCTGTTGTCCCCGCCCATCATCATCCGGAAACCCAAGTCAGCTATATGATCTCCGGAAGCTGCCGGGTGAAAACAGAGCGGGAAACCATAGTTTTGCAGGCAGGGGACTCGATTTTGTTTGCTCCTGACGAGAGTCACGAAATCTTTTGTCAGGATGGCGGCAAAATACTGGACGTGTTCTCCCCCATGCGAAAAGATTTTTTGGATTGATGGGTTTTGTTGAATTTCCGCAATGAACCATTTACAAACAGGAAAAAGCACGATATAATACTTTCTTGTCCCAACACAACACATCTTAATATTCAAAAAGGAACACATTCTATGAATTTTAAGGAAAAAGATGTTATCATCTCCATCCGCGGCGCCCAGTCCTTTGACGGCATGGACGACGACGTGATTGAACTTGTCACCTCCGGCACGCTTTCTCGAAACGACAGCGGGTATCATCTGTCTTATCAGGAAACGGAACTGACCGGCCTTGGCGGCACAACCACTACTTTTCATGTGGAACCCAACAACAAAGTTACGCTAATCCGTCTAGGAGAAGTCAACTCTCAAATGGTGTTCGAAGAACAGAAAAAACATATTTCAGCATATGAAACGCCTTACGGCGCAATGACGGTTGGTGTTGCCGCCCATCGGGTTTTCACCGATTTAAGCGAAATCGGCGGCACGCTGGAAATCGATTATGCCCTGGAAATCGACCATGCGATTGCAGGAGAGAACTGCTTCCGTATCCAGGTGCGGACAGCCGACCATCTGCCCGCCACACAGCAAAATCTGAAATCTTAAAATCTGAAATTGAAGCTTCCGATTTTCGGCAGCGGAATGGAGCCTTCACCATGTCAAACTTGATTCAGGCGGCCAAAGACCAAATTTCCGCCTTGACCATTGCAGCTTATGAAGCAGCAGCAGAAAAAGGACTGCTGCCCTCCGGTATCACCCTTTCCGGAACCATCGAAATCCCCAAGGATGTGGCCCATGGCGATTATGCCACCAATGCGGCGATGGCCGCTGCCAAGGCCATGAAACGCAACCCACGGCAAATCGGACAGGCGATTTTAGACCATCTGGACCTTTCTGACAGTTACTTTGCCTCTGCAGAGCTGGCCGGTCCCGGGTTTCTCAACTTCCGCCTTGCCCCCCGCTGGTACGGTGCCGTTTTGCAGGATATTGAACGGGAGGGTGCCAATTACGGGAAGATTGACATGGGAACCGGTACCCGCGTTATGGTGGAGTTCGTTTCCGCCAACCCCACCGGCACCATGACCATCGGCAACGCCCGCGGCGGCGTTCTGGGCGATGCACTGGCCTCTATTCTGGAACGGGCCGGATATGACGTCTGGCGGGAATTTTATGTCAATGACGCCGGCAACCAGGTGGATTTGTTTGCCCGTTCCCTGGAGGCGCGGTATCTGCAGCTTCTCTATGGCGAAGATGCCTGTGCTTTCCCGGAAGACGGCTACCACGGCGAGGATATCTGGGATGTGGCCCAGCTGTTTTTGGCAGAGCACGGCGACAAATACGCCAAAGAAACGCCTTCCGTTCGGCAGGAAGCGCTTCGTGTCTTCGGCCTGGAACACAATATTCAAAAAATGAAAGAAGATCTGGCCCGCTATGGCATCGTGTACGACTGCTGGTTCCGGGAGTCCTCTTTGCACGAAAGCGGATATGTGGAAGAAACCATCCAAATTCTGAAAGACAAAGGCTACACATATGAAAAAGACAACGCCCTGTGGCTGAAAGTCACGGAGCTGGGCGGCGAAAAAGATGAAGTGCTGCGCCGCAGCAACGGCGTTTACACCTATTTTGCCGTCGATATCGCTTATCACCGCAACAAATTTAACGTCCGCGGCTTTGATCAGGTGATTGACGTCCTGGGTGCAGACCATCACGGGCATGCGCTGCGGTTCAAAAAAGCCATCTCCGCTTTGGATATTGACAACAGCCGCCTGAACTTTTTGATTATGCAGCTGGTGCGTCTGGTACGGGACGGGGAAACCGTCAAAGTGTCGAAGCGCAGCGGCAAAAGCATTACCCTTGCCGATCTTCTGGACGAAATTTCCAAAGATGCCGCCCGGTTTTTTTTCAATTCCAAACCCACTACCCATTTGGAATTTGATATGGGTCTGGCGGTGCGCGAAGATTCGGAAAATCCCGTCTATTACGTCCAGTATGCCCATGCCAGAATCTGCAGCCTGATTGCCGCGCTGGCAGCCCTGGGAGATACGGTACAGTCCGCCGGCAGCATCGATCCCGCCCTGCTTTCCACTCCTGTGGAGCAGGCCCTGATCAAAACGTTAGCCCAGCTGCCGGAGGAAATTCGGCTGGCCGCCCGGGATTATGACCCTTCCAGGATTAACCGGTATCTCATAACGCTGGCAGGAGATTTTCACCGGTTTTACAATGCAAACCGCATAAAAGGAGAAGCACCGGAGGTGCTCCACGCCAGACTGAAGCTGTCTGACACCGTACGCTCTGTCCTTGCCAACTGTCTGGCTTTAATCGGCGTCTCTGCGCCGGAAAAGATGTAATGGCTTCTTCTCCCATCAGGAATCATCCGCGTCTGTTTCCGCAGAGGGCCTTTTGGTTTCTCTTTTTCAAACGATGCTTTGTATCATATTCCAAGTTGAAATACATCAAAATATAAAGGAGAGCTGTCACTATGGATGACATCCCGTTACCATTGCCGTTCTTTTTGGACGGCGGAATGGAATCTGCCCTGCGCGCAAAAAAAATTCCGAAAGACACCTGCCCCGCCCAGTGGGCATTGGCCCATGCCGATGAACTGCATCAGTGGCTGGAAAATCTTTCCGCCGCGGGAGCGGACGGCTTATGCGCTCCCACCGGTTCTGCCAACCGGGCTGCTTTACGGCCTTTTGGTCTGGAGGATCAGGTAGATACATATAATCGCCGTCTGACAGAATTGACCCGGCAGGCCGCTCCCGGAAAGCCTGTTGTGGGCGTTCTCGCCGCCACCGGCCTGGAGACGCCGCCGCAGGGAAACTCTGATATCGAGACTCTGGTAACTGTTTATGCAGAACAGGTGAACAGCCTGAAAAACGCCGGGGTGGATTTGTTCCTGGCCGACTGTATGACCAATGTGGCGGAGGCACGGGCTGCTATTTTAGCTGTCCGGGAACACTCCTCTCTCCCCATTTTCGTCTCTTTTTCCTGCGACGATGACGGACGCACGGAAACCGGCGGAGATATCCTGGCTGCATTGATCATCTGTCAGGGAATGGGCGCTGCAGGATTTGGCATTGGCCAGTTTTCCGGAAGTCTTTCCGCGCTTTTGGAGCAAATCCAGCGGCTTTCGCCCCATGCGCAAATTCCATTAATGGTACTCCCCTCTTTGGGACCGTCTTCCGACCTTTGGAAGCCGGAAACCATCGCTGCCGCCGTTCCGGTATTTGCCCAGGCCGGCGTGCGGATTTGCAGCGGCTGCGGTTCGGTGCCTCACCTTGCGGCCTTGCGGGCCGCCGTGGGCGCCATGGACTTTTCCCGCCTGGACCAGATGGAAGAAGAGGAAGATCCCTCCCCGTCTGACAGTCTTCCCTGTGCGTCAGAGCGGGAAGCGCAATTTATTTCTCCGCTGATTGACGTAGGCGAAGAAATTGTCTGCTCTCCCCATTTTGTGGAAAATCTTCTGGCTGCTGAGGATGCACCCACCGGTGCGTGTAAAATCGTGCTGGAAAGCGAAGACGATCTGGATATTTTCGCAGAAAACCAATACATGATTGAAGATGCCCTCTGTCTTTCATCCGACAGTCCCGCTTTGCTGGAACAGGCTTTGCGGCTTTACAACGGGCGGGCATTCTACGACGGAACCGGTGATTTAGCGCCGGAAGTTCTCCTGCCTTTAGTGGAAAAGTACGGCTTGGTTGTCCTGTAATTTCTTTGATTACAATTTAAAAACGGCCTGCAGAAGCATTGTCTCTGCAGGCCGTTTTTTTCATCTCTGTTACAGAATGGCCCATTCTATTGCATTGTTTCTGTCCAGCATAGTATAATGACAAAAACGCTTGATTAAAAAAAGAAAGGATGGAGCAACATGAAACGACGAACACTCCTTCAGGTTTTTTCTGCTGTGCTGACCCTGGTTTTGCTCCTGGGCCAAGCGGCCCTCGCTTCAGACGCCATGGGCTCGGACGTCCTGTTGGCAGATGCCCAGCTTTCCTTCGGCACCAAGCTGGCAAAGGGTGTTTTCTGGAGTTCTGCCTACAGTGATCTGCGGCAGGAACATTACATTTCTTATACGCCCAACAAAACCGTACTCCCTGTTGTCTCCTATGGCAATAAAATCACCAGCAAGTCCACCCTCACCACTTCTGCCCGCGCGGTGGAAAAGGACGGCAGCCAGGTGGTTGCGGGAATCAACGGAGATTATTACGTAGTCAACACCGGCGTTCCTTTGGGCATTGTGGTAACAGAGGGTGCGCTGCGCTCCTCCGCTTCCTATTTGTCTGCCATCGGCTTTTTGGACGATGGGACAGCTTTCATCGGAACACCTGATCTCACCATCAGAGTTATTACCGGCGAAAACGGCCAGACCAGCTTTGATCTGGACGGCTTGAACAAAGTGCGCAGTTCCGAGGGCGGCGTTTATTTGTTCACCGAGGATTTCGGCGCCACGACATTAAACACCAAGTCCGGGGTCGATGTCATCCTGGCCTTGCCGGAAGGCGGCACGGACCTGCTGAAAATCGGCAGTACTGTCACTGCCACAGTGGAACGAGTGGTGGAAGCCACCGGTGCCACTGCCCTGGAGCATGGAAAAATCGTTCTTTCCACAGTCGGCACCGGCGGTGCCTGGCATTTGCGCACCCTGCGCAATCTTTCTGCAGGGGATAAAGTGCAGATTCAAATCTCCAGTGCAGACCCCCATTGGAACGACGTGGAATACGCCATGGGCGGCTTGTATCATCTGTTGGAAAACGGAAAAATGGCATCTTCCAATCTGCCCACCGGCAGCGCGCCCCGCACTGCCATCGGCGTGAAGGCTGACGGGTCTACGATCTTTTACACCATTGACGGCCGCCAGCCGGGCTACAGCATCGGCGCAACCATGACCCAGGTGGCAAACCGTCTGCTGGAACTAGGCTGTGTAGATGCCATCTGCTTGGATGGCGGCGGTTCCACCTCTTTGGGAGTCACCATGCCGGATGATGCAGCCCTATCGCTGATCAACAGCCCTTCCGACGGCAGTCAAAGGGCCAATTCCACCTGTTTTCTGCTGGTTTCCAAAACCACGCCAAGCGGTTTGCTGGGCAGCTTTTATGTAAAACCCTATGATGCGCTTCTGCTCTCCGGTGCCAGCATCCCCATTTCTGCCGTCCCGCTGGACACCAATTATCATACTATGACCTATGACGGTCCCCTCACCTATGGTATTTACAACGGAGATGGGGTAATCTCTTCTGACGGTCTGTTCACTGCCGGCAGCTCAGCCAGCATCTGCACGGTTTCCGTTTCTTCCGGCAATGCATACGGCCAGGCAAAAGTCACTGTGGTACAGACACCCACGGAAATTCAACTGTTCAATGCTTCCGGCAAAGCAGTCACCAGTTTGACTGTGTCGCCGAATACACTGACAGATTTAACGGCAAAGGCTACTTACCACAATCTGCCGCTCACTGCGCAAAACACCTGTTTCCGCTGGAGCGTCTCCGATGGGATCGGCACGGTGGATAATCGGGGACGGCTGACGGCCTCCGGAAAAAGCGGAAGCGGAACCTTAACCGTTTCCGCCGGTTCTACAAAGTATTCCATCCCCATCAAGGTGACCGGACACATTGCCTCGGTTACTTCTTTTGAGGCAGCTCCGTCCGGCGTAGCCGCCTCCAATACCATCACGCCATCGCTACAAAATAATCGGGACTATGTAAAATCCGGAACGGGAAGTCTGAAGCTTTCCTATCAAAAGGGAACAGACGGCGCCGCCCGCTGCAATGCCAATATCCCGATTTCTGCCGGAGATACTTTGCTGACGCTGTGGGTCTATGGCGATGGATCGGGTAACGCGTTTTCTCTCTACTTTTCCACTGAGGCCGGTACGGCTTCTGCCTCTGTGACAAATTTAACCTTCACCGGCTGGAAGCGGTGTACCGTTTCTCTGCCCGCTAAGGCAACGGCTATTTCCGGTTTTGTTGTGGGTTGTTCTAACAAGTCTTCCGGCACTATCTATGTGGATCAAATCACTTCCTCCAACGAAGCCATCACAGATGAAACCCCGCCTGCCCTCTCCCTGTCCATCAGCGGTTCTTCCATCACCGGGCAGGTAACAGACACCGTAAACAAAGTACTGGACAAGAACCAGATTTCCCTCACCTATGACGGCACAAATCTGGACTTCTCCTTTGACAGCGCCACCGGAAAGCTTACCGCCACGCTCCCCGCCAGCAACAACCAGCTGCATCGGGTTACGTTGACCGCCAGCGACGTCAGCGGCAATTTCGCCCGAAAGAGCCTGGATGCGGGCGTCAACCGCCACAACGCCTTTTTTGATACCGCTTCTCACTGGTGCCAGCCCTACGCTCAGTTTTTATATGATCATGAAATTTCCGTCGGGGTTCCTACCGCAGAGGGATATGCCTTCCAACCGGACAAAAATATCTCTCGGGCGGAATTTGCTGTGATGCTGGCCCGCTTCCTGAAGCTGGATTTGGACAGCACTGCTTCTTCTGTCCTGCCCTTTGCTGACGTCCGGTCCATCCCCAGCTGGGCGCTGCCCGCTGTGAAAGCCATCTATGCCAAGGGCATTTTAAACGGCTCTGTGCGAAACGGTGCGTTGGTCTTTTTACCCAACGGCAACATCAGCCGGGCGGAAGTTTCCACAATCCTCGCCCGAACGCTGCCCCGCGGATTTGTCCAAAAAGCGCTTTCTTATCAAGACGCTGCCTCTGTCCCCGCCTGGGCCAAACCTTCCATGGAAATACTCTCCTCTCTGGGTATTCTGTCCGGTTATCAAAATCGGATTTCTCCCAACGACCCCATCACGCGAGGCTCTGTTGCAAAGCTGTTATGCGCCATTCAATAAACCTGAAATATCCTGTACCTTCATTCTGTCCGGAGCGGCCCTCCGGACAGAATTTTTGTGCAAAATGCAATAAAATCCCAAGTCTTTCCCTGGGCCGAACTGGAAAGAACGCCCCTTGCGGCAAATGAAAAACTGGCATATACTATATCGTAATATGCAAAAGTTCCCCTCGCATTTCCATTCTCATTCAAAATTTACATCAGAAGGGAGAATCGCCATCGGACAAAAGGAGGTATTTTATCTATGATTACATTTGAAGCAGTAAAAAACAACCCTGACATTGCCACGTATATCAAGCGGGCTGATGAATCCCTCATCGCGCTGGGTTTTACAGAGCACAGTTTCGCTCATGTGAACAAAACGGCAGACACCGCCCGGTATATTCTGGAAACCCTGGGATATTCTGCACGAGATGTGGAACTGGCGCAGATTGCCGGTTATCTTCACGACATCGGCAACCTGGTAAATCGGGTAGACCACGCGCAAAGCGGTGCCGTTATGGCTTTCCGCATCTTATACAATATGGGCGCAGATCCGGAGGACATTGCCACTATCACCACGGCGATCGGCAACCACGACGAGGAAACTGCAGTGGCTGTGAATCCCATTGCCGCCGCTCTGATCTTAGGCGATAAAACCGATGTTCGCCGCAGTCGGGTTCGCAATGCGGATCCCACTTCCTTTGACATTCACGACCGGGTGAATTACTCTGTAAAAAAATCCCTGGTGAAGATCAATGAGGAAAAAACGCTGATCAAGCTGAAGCTCACCATCGACACGCGTTACTGTTCCATCATGGACTATTTTGAAATCTTTTTAAACCGCATGATCCTCTGCCGCAAAGCGGCGGAAAGACTGGGACTGCACTTTCGCCTGATCATCAATGAGCAGCAGCTGCTGTGATTTTCCCCGATCAATCACAAATCAAAAACAAATTCATTTTCACTGGCGAATCGCCTGCGCCGTGCAGGAAGATTCGCTTCTGTTTTTCCCCCCCGGTGCATACACTGCTTCGGGGGGGTGGTTTTACGAAATTCGACCGCACATCCATGCTGTACGGCACTTTGCTTCTCACCGTCACCGGTGTCATTTCCCAATTGCTGGGGTTTTTATACCGGGTGGTCCTCAGTCGTTTTATTGGCGCGGAAAACATGGGGCTTTATCAACTTTTGATGCCCGTTTACGCTTGCGCCCTGTCTGTTGTTTCCGTGGGCCTCTCGGTTTCTGTCTCCCGTCTTTCCGCGGAGCATCGGGCGCTGCAAAACAGCCGGGCCATCCGTCAGGTCATACGCCAAAGTCTTCTGTTTTTGCTCCTGCTGTTCGCTTTGGTTGCTGTTGTCACGGTTTTGTTTTATGACCCCATCTCCGTCTTCCTGCTGGGCGATGCCCGCACCCAAACGGGGCTTTTGCTGCTGCTTCCCTGCATCCTGTTCACTGCCATGGAAAATATCCATAAACATTATTTCTACGGCGTGGGACAGGTGCGGCCTCCCGCCTTTGCAGAACTCTCAGAGCAATGCATCCGCATTTCCGCGGTGCTTCTTCTGCTGCTGCTGTTCTTGCCGCAAAACAGCGAAATTACGGTGGGTCTGATTATCCTCGGCCTGGGCATTTGCGAAATTGTCTCTGCCGTTACGCTGGTTATGTTGTACCGGCGGGACATCCGGCAGACGGGCCTCACCGGTCTGCCCCTGCCGGCAAAGCAGGTCCGGCGGAGCATTCGAACCATCGCTCTGCCTGTCGGGGCCACTTCTCTCCTGGGCAATTTAATGACCTCTGTCAACTCCATTATCATCCCCCAGCGGCTGGTGGCCGCCGGCTGGCTGGTATCGGACGCCATGTCCGCTTTCGGCGTTTTGTTCGGCATGGCCCTCCCGCTGTTGATGCTTCCTTCTGCCTTCATCGGCGCACTCTGTACGATTCTGGTCCCCCGGCTGGCCCAGAGTGCCGCCCTGGGCAGGCGGGAGGAAATCAATCAGCGGCTGGAAAAAGCCCTTTTATCCACTGCTTTGATCCTCTTTCCCTTTTTG
Source organism: Oscillospiraceae bacterium (assembly GCA_017420125.1). Taxonomy (GTDB): domain Bacteria; phylum Bacillota; class Clostridia; order Oscillospirales; family Oscillospiraceae; genus RGIG529. The sequence continues at coordinate 12,138 of JAFOJR010000118.1, forward strand.
GCTCTTATGCTCACTGTGGGACCTGTTCTGGGCGAAACTCTGTTTTTGGAATCTTCGGTGGGGGATTATCTTCCCATCTTGTCGGTCGGCGTGCTGTTTTCCTGTTATGAAAGCGTGATGGGCAGCGCGCTCAACGGTTTGGGCTATCAAAAACCCGCCTCCCTTTTTTCGCTTTTCTGCGGACTGGTCCAGTTGATCATCACATATTTCGGCGTGGCCAATCCCCGCCTTGGGCTGTATGGCTTTCTCATCGGTTTTGTATTTTGTTCCTTTTTGGGAGCTGTTTTTTGTGGGATCTGCCTGGTGCATCATACCAAACTGCGGTTCCGGATCGGTCGCTGGCTGTTTCTGCCGGCGCTCTCTGCCGCCTTTGCCGGGATTTGCACACATCTGCTTTTCGGGGTGCTCTCTGTCTGCAATCTGTCTCCTTTATCAGCCGCTGTATCCTCTGCCCTGTTTGGCACCGTTTGCTATTTTGCCGCTCTCTGGACCACCGGCATGGAAATTTTCGGATTCCGCCTCACCTTCGGGCGGGATTGACTTTTATGCTGCTTCCTCCTAAAATAAAAGAAACATGGAGTCCAAAGGAGAAAGATATGGAAACAGGACATGATGTGGAATATTTAGGGGAAACAGGACAAATGCAGCTTCGGTGCGGCAAGGCGTTCCCTTTGGGCATGGATTCCATGCTGTTGGCGGAATTTGCCACTGTTCATGCCGGAGACCGGGTTTATGATCTGGGCTGCGGCAGCGGCGCTCTGCTTTTGCTTTTGTTTTTACGTCAGCCACAGCTGACGGCCCAGGGCATAGAGCTGCAGCCGGAAGACGCAGCTTTGGCGAAGGACAATCTGATGCGCAACGGTCTTTCGGCCTGCGCCTCGATCGTAGAAGGAGATTTGCGCTCTCTGCCCCAAACCCAGCCGCCGGGACAGTGGGATCTGGTCATCTCCAACCCTCCGTACTTTGCGCCGGACAAAGGTCGGAATTCGTCAAATGCCCGGCGGGCTGCCGCTCGCACCGGAACATTTTGTGCTCCGGCAGACATCTGCCGCACGGCAGCGCATCTGCTCCGTCCCCGCGGGCGTTTTTCTCTCGTGCTTCGGCCGGAACGGCTGGAAGAATGGATCCTTGCCCTCCACGCGACAGGTTTGGCCCCAAAACGGCTGCGCTGTGTCCACCATACTCCCACGCACCCTCCTTCCATGATTCTGCTGGAATCCGTGCGGCAGGGAAAAACCGGGCTTTCCTTTTTGGCCCCTCTGTTCGCGGCAGATTGGAACAAACAGCATGCCCATCGGGCAGATAAGCTGCCGAAGGTCAGGCAGCGGGAGGATACCAAATGAGCGGTCAATTATATCTTCTTGCGACCCCCATTGGAAATTTAGGCGATCTTTCTTTCCGTGCGGCAGAGATTCTGGAAACAGTGGATTTCGTTGCCGCGGAAGATACCCGCGTCACGCTTAAACTTTTGAACCATCTGGGGCTGAAAAAAAACATGGTCAGCTATTACCGGCATAATTTTGAAGCATCCGGACAGGTTATTCTGACACGGCTGCTGGCAGGGGAATCCTGTGCTCTTGTATCCGATGCCGGAACGCCCGCCATCAGTGACCCGGGGGAGGATTTGGTGCGGCTGTGCTACGATCACGGGGTTGCAGTCACTTCTGTTCCGGGGCCCTGTGCTTTCGTATCCGCGCTGATTTTGTCCGGTCTGCCCACAGGGCGGTTTACCTTTGAAGGTTTCTTGGCCATGAATAAAAAAAATCGGCGGGATCATCTGTTATCCTTGCAGAATGAAACCCGTACCATGATTTTTTATGAAGCACCCCATAAACTCCGCGCCACCCTTGCAGACTTCTGCCGGGTTTTCGGCGCAGAGCGAAAAATCGCTCTTTGCCGGGAACTGACCAAACGGCATGAAGAAGTAATCCGCACCCATCTGGGTGACGCAGTGCAGCGGTATGAAGCTTTGCCGCCCAAAGGAGAATTTGTTCTGGTTTTGGAAGGGGCGCCGGCGGCGGCACCGGAAGCCTTTCCTCTGGCTGATGCATTGGAGCTGGTTTCCCATTACCGCAAACAGGGAATCCCCCTGAAAGCTGCGGCCAAAAGAGCTGCGGAAGAAACCGGCCTTTCCAAAAACCAGCTGTATGCCGCTGCGTTGGATTTGCCCGCAAATCGGGAATAAATATTTTTCGTTTTCTTTTTTGCAAAAACAAATGGCGCTGTTGCCGATGCAACAGTGCCATTTTCGGTTCTTTTTATCGAAGCAGCGCTCGAATTTTTTTCTTGGCGCTGTCCGGCAGCAGCCGGGCGCCTATGCGGTAGGGCAGCGAAGGCTGCTGTAAAAATTTCTGCTCGATTTCTGCAAAGGACTGAGATGAAAAAGCGGCAAAAAACGCCTCTCGCTTTTCCTGTTTCTCAATGGGCCGCACAAGCCGCGGATTGCCGGCAACAGCTTCTGCAAGCGGCCGTTCTGTCCGATCCACCGTTTGCTCCACCGCATCCAGGAGAGCCTGTCCTTTCGGCGTATGGACCAAAACCAAGGATACCCCGTCTTCCAAGCGCAGGGTCTTTGGCAGCGACTGCGCGGAAACACCCCAAAAATCCCCCAAGGTCAAATCCGCATCACGCTGTACCGCAGCATAACGGCAGCGGTAACAGGACGGCCGTAAAAACAGCGCCATGCCAAATCCCCGTCCAAAAGGTGTTTTCATCAGCGGCGCCGTGATCTGGTTTCCGTTTGCAAATGCGGCTGTAAATCGGGCCCGGCTCCACCCGTCGCTTTTTTCCCGGAAGGAAACGGCAGTCAGCGGACTGCCTTCCGTTTCCTCCATCTGCCGGGCAGCGGCATCCCAAACAGCGGGAGACGGTACACCGTGGCATACCAAATCGCATAAAATCAAATTGGAATACGATGTCCGCAGATATTGGCGCAGACCATCCACCTGACAGGGCGTACCGGAAAACAGCACCGTTTTCCCCAAATCCAGCCGGTCTTTGATTTCTTTGAAGCAATTTTTTAAATCACTCTGCACATATTTTGCTCCCCGCAGACGGGGCAAATCTTCTGCTTTTTCCACACAAATATGGGATAAACGGAAGGTTTCGTCAAACGCCGCGCCGTAAACCACCCCTCCCTGCGCCAGAACATGGCCGGCCAATGCGGAGAATACGCCGCCGGAGGTGCTTTGCCGTTTTACATCTTCTTGTCGGTTCCAGGCGGCATATACCTTCGGCAGCTGGTTTTTCTCCTGGGCAGTTTCTTCTGTGTCCGGCGCGGCATCCGGTGTCTGCTGCAATATGGGACAAGCAGTTTCACAAGTGCGGCAGCGGATACAGTCTTCCCCGATCACCGGACGCAAAAAGCCCTCTCCATCCGGTTCCATGGAAATGCAGTTCATCGGACAGGCTGCCTGACAGGCAGAACAGCCGGTGCAGAGTTCCGCAGGGGCCAAACGCACTTTTTTCTTTGGCGGATGGATATCCTTCTCCCCCATCCACCGTTTTTCTTTCGCGGCCTCCAAATTGCGGCGCAAAAAGTCCAAAGATGCTTCCCGCTCTTTTGCCAATCTGGCCTTTACCGTTTCGTAATCAATCTTCTTTCCCACAGGGGCAGTATCCTGCAGGCCGATGATTCGGTCGGTCTGTCCCACCAGATTCAACAAATGATAGATCCGGGAGTTTTCCGGATGGCTTCGCTCTTTGGGACTTACCATGGTAAAAAACGGCTTTTCAAACTGCAAAGAAAATACGGTCCCGTGGAACGAATTGGTCAGGACATAGGCAGCGTTTTGGAATAAGCCTAAAAATTCCCGCGGTCCTGCATCAAAAATGATTTTTTTCGCACCGGGAACCCGGCGCCGCATTCCCGCCAGCTGCACAATGGGATAGCCGGTTTCTTTCTGCACTGCCTGCAGATGAGGCAAAAGATCAGAATAATCTGAAATAAAATAACAGAGGATGTAAGGACCGTCTACAGCAGGGGACGCGGCGATCTCGCCCCAGTCCGCTCCGGTGAGAAGAAGCGTAGGATCCAGCACGGTGGGAACTTCCTGCTCCATGGCCCGCTCCAGCACCTGTTTTGCCTGATTTTCCCGGGCGGAAACGGCGTCAAAAGAGGCCAGATACCCTTCCAGCTCATCTTCCATCGCCGCCGGGACGGCCGCGCCGCCAAAGCTGGACGCGTAAGAAATTTTTCGTCCTGCAGCGGCAAACGCAAGGAAAAAGGCTGGATCAAACCGGCCGTTCACAAAAATAGACGGGCTCCAAATCTGGTCGCTGC
>JAFOJR010000002.1 GCA_017420125.1 Oscillospiraceae bacterium
CTTGACTTAGCAGAATATCAGGAAGAAGGATTTGTTGCACTAAAAGATGTTGCAGAACGTCAGAATATCTCTAAAAAATATTTGGAACAGATTATACCTGTTTTTAATAAATCTGGTGCTCTTAAAGCGAACCGCGGCCCTCAAGGCGGATACCGACTTGCAAAAAACCCGGATCAGTATACAGTGGGAGAAATCCTCCGGCTAACAGAAGGGAATCTTGCGCCCGTTGCTTGTTTAGAGCAGGATCCAATTGAATGCAAACGCAGTAGTGAGTGCCCAACCCTTTCCATATGGAAAGGGCTGAACCGAGTTATTCATGAATATCTGGACAGCATTACATTGCAGGATATTCTGAATCAACAAAAAGATCGGCACAACAGCGACTATGTAATGTAAATTTCATTGTATAATGTCAAAAGCTCCGGCACAGAATACTCTGCGTCGGAGCTTGATTAATATTCGATTTGTCTGTATGGTTTTAATAGGAAGAACAAAGATATTGTTTAGCTGGACTTGCTTTAAAGTCTGGATGAAGGAGAACAAAATGAAAAACCGTTTACAAGATCAAACCAGCCCGTATTTGCTTCAACATGCAGAAAACCCTGTGGATTGGTATCCTTGGTGTGAAGAAGCCTTTCGGCGCGCAACGCAAGAAAAGAAGCCTGTCTTTCTGAGTATCGGCTACAGTACTTGCCATTGGTGTCATGTTATGGCCCGCGAAAGCTTTGAAGATCCGGAAATTGCAGAGCTGCTAAACCGTTATTTCATCTCTATTAAAGTTGACAAAGAAGAGCGTCCGGATATCGATCATATTTATATGGCTGCTTGTCAAGCTTTCACCGGCCGCGGCGGCTGGCCTATCAGTATTTTTATGACGCCAGAACAAAAACCTTTTTTTGCAGGAAATTATTTCCCCAAAACTCAGCAAGGTGGAATGCCAGGTATGAAAGAGCTTTTGTTGTTGATTGCGGACCAATGGGCTGTAAATCGAGAGGTTTTACTTCAATCTGCTGAGGAAATTCTTGTACAGCTGCAACATGCGACGCCAGCAGAAGAAACTGCAGGAGAATGGTTGCTGGATTCAGCAATTGGTCTTTACACGCAAGTGTATGATCGGAACTTCGGTGGATTTGGCGCTGCACCTAAGTTTCCTTCGCCGCATAACTTAATCTTTTTGCTGCGCTATGGTAGTCGATATGGCAATTTCGCCTGCTGGGAAATGGCAGAAAACACATTGCTGCAAATGTATCGTGGCGGACTGTTTGATCATATTGGTGGCGGCTTTTGTCGTTATGCAACTGACCGTCGTTTCCTTATTCCGCATTTTGAAAAAATGTTGTATGATAACGCTCTTCTCATCTCCGCCTATTGCCAGGCATATACAGTGACCAATAAAGCTCTTTATTTGGAAATTGCTGAAAAAATTGCTTCGTATATTCTACGGGAAATGACTTCTCCAGAAGGAGGATTTTACAGCGCACAAGACGCAGACAGCGATGGCAAGGAAGGAAAATATTATCTATTTTCTCCGGAAGAGTTGACGAAACTCCTTGGTTCCCAAAATGGAGATGCGTTAAACCGTCGTTTTGGCATTCGATTTGGTGGTAATTTTAATGGAAAATCAATTCCTAATTTGCGAAACAGTGACCCCGAAGACAGATCTCTGGATCATTTACTTCCAAAAGTCTATGAATACCGCAAGCGTCGTTCTTCCCTTCATTTAGATGATAAAATTTTAACAAGCTGGAATGCCTTGATGATTGCTGCGATGTGCCATTTATATCAAGTCAGTAAAAATGAACGATACCTCCATGCGGCAAAACAGGCCGAACAATTTCTCCATGACCAGTTATGGGAAGGAAATACATTATTTGTCAGCTATCGAATTGGTAAGCGGGGGGA
>JAFOJR010000119.1 GCA_017420125.1 Oscillospiraceae bacterium
GCGCGTCCCTCCCCACACGGGGAGGGTGGATTGAAATTCACACATCATCGCCAACAGCTCTTTCAGCCCCTGCGGGTCCCTCCCCACACGGGGAGGGTGGATTGAAATGTTTGGCAATTATGATGATGGCTGGCATCGTGCTGACGTCCCTCCCCACACGGGGAGGGTGGATTGAAATACGTTATAGGGCAGTCCCATCAGCCGCCCCTCTTGTCCCTCCCCACATACGTGGGGATGAACCTATAATTTTCTCGAAAATACGTCGTCTCCGTGTGGACCAGCCAGCGGCCATGTACAAAACCATAGATGACAAAAAGCTGCACATCTTGTATGCTAAATAGGTAAATGGAACGCCAAGGGAGAAAAAGATGATGTTTTCTATCACAGAAATTGAAGAAGCTTATGCGCGCATTAAGCCATATATTATCGAAACGCCGTTGTTCCGAATGCCAACGCTGGATCCATATTTGGGCTGTGAAGTATATCTCAAAGCAGAAAATATGCAGATAACCGGTGCATTTAAACTGCGGGGTGCCTTAAACCGGGCCTTGAGCCTAAGCAGTGAAGCGCGCAGCAATGGGCTTGTTTGTGCATCTTCCGGCAATCACGGGCGTGGAATTGCATATGCCGCTAAAATGCTTGGCGCAAAGGCAACCGTCGTCATGCCATACACCGCACCTGAAGTCAAGGTGCTTGCCATAAAAGCGCTTGGAGCGAAAGTAGTACAATGTGAAACCAGTTGTCGGTTTGACGTTGCCGAGCAAATCTGTAACCAGCAGGGAGCAACACTGATTCCGCCTTACGATGATGAATTTGTAATGGCTGGTCAGGGAACAGCCGGATTAGAAATTGCAAAGCAGTGTCCGGAAATAGATGCCGTAATTGTTCCCGTCAGTGGAGGCGGCCTGATCAGCGGCGTATCAATCGCTTTGAAAGAAACATCATCCACTATGAAGGTATATGGAGCAGAACCGGCCGCTCTGCCTCGCTACACGATGAGTCTGCAGGCAGGAAAACCCACTCAGGTTCCGTACCGGCAAACTTTGGCAGATGCCCTCGTTTCGCAAAAACCAGGTAACAAATGTTTCCCTTGTGTGCAGAAATACGTCGACCAAGTAGTGCCTGTCTCCGATACCTTCTTGTTGAAAGGAATGAAGTTATTGCTGATGGAAGGGAAAATTCTGGCCGAACCCTCCGGGTGTATTGGAATTGCAGCCGTTTTGCAGGGACAACTTTCTTTCCAAAAGAAAGAGAAGGTGTGCTTTTTAATTTCCGGCGGCAGTGTTGGGATACAGCAGCTTGCCGCATTGGAACCCCTGGATTTCTAAAAAATCGGAATGCTCTCTGTTTGCAGGGAAAGGAACATAACAATGCCGAAACTGCCAAAATCAAAGCCCAGCAAAGAAATTCTGATGACAGCAATGCAAATTTATGAAACGCTGTCGGATTCCTATGATAATCCGCGATGGTGGTCAGATGATCCATATCAAATCATGGTGCAGGCGGTGCTGGTACAAAATACAGCATGGACCTCTGTTGAGAAAGTGACACAGGCTGTGAAAAATAACCTGACTCCAGAGCGAATTTCAGCGCTTTCATCAGAGAGACTGGAAGCATTGATTCGGCCATGCGGATTCAGCAAGGCAAAGGCCGCCACCATACAAAGATTGACAGCATGGTATGGCCGTTACCAATATAACGCAGAAAGCGTGGAAAAAATTCCGAAAGATGATCTGAGAACGGAACTGCTCGGGATCAAAGGGATCGGAGCAGAAACAGCGGATGTGCTGCTGGTCTATGCGTTTCATAAAGCATCTTTTATTATCGATGCTTACACCAGGAGATTTTTGAAACGGCTGGGATATCCTTTTAAAAATGATATGCAAATACGAACCTTTTTCGAACAAGAACTTCCTGCTGATTACCGCATTTATGGGTGGTATCATTGGCTGATCTTGGATCACGGAATCAAGAAATGCAAAAAGACCCCTGTATGCGATAGTTGCTGTTTTACAAACTGTGCTTTTCTTCACAATAGATATTCGTAAGTTGACCATAAAAAGGGTGCGGACCAAACTGTCCGCACCCTTAGATGCTTCTTAATGGAGCTATTTCCCTATTTTCGCGGCAAATACATCAACATGACTGCAGCCCGCCTGCTTTTTGCAGCGGATTTGGCGTTACGCATATCGTCTTCTGTATCGCCGGTAACGCCGAATGCCATACTTCATTTCCCTGCACCATCTGTTGTGTACGGATTTTAACATATATGTCTAGCTAACCACGGGATGAAAACGATATTCGCCAATCGTATTGTTAAAACACCAAAGTGTCAACCTTTGGAAGAAGTTCCGCCAGATGCTGCCGACAGTTTTCGATCTCTTTCCGGCCCGCTTCGCTATCAAACCCGTTGCGGCGGATCCTGCGGCGCATGATGCGGGCATATCCGACAATCATAGCTTTTTCTTCTATTGATTTCACTGTCTCTTCCTCCATCCCGTCCAGATAGAGCCGCAGTGATTTATTCCAGAATTCCACAGCCGTTTCATAAGGGATGCCCAAAAAGCTCTGGGAAATGGAATGATCTGTTTCGCTGTAGCCACAGTAGGCGTTATACATGGAAGCCAGTTCAAAAACCGGATGTCCATAGCAAAGCGTATCCATATCGATGAGAAGGTTTTCGCCGTTTTGGAGCATCACGTTTTTGACGTGGTAATCCCCGTGCATCATGTGGTAATCCTCGGGCACAGCGGCCACCAGCGCATGAAGCTTTTCATATTGTTCAGCTGGTAAATAATCTTTCAAAAAGTCTGCCCAGTCCAGTGCTACGGCTTTCATATTCGGCATGCTGTCTGGTTTTACTTCGGTGGAATGAATCAGCTTCAACAGATCAATGGACCTTTTGGCCACTTCATCTACAGCCATTTCATTGTTGATCAGAAGCTTGGCAAAACTTCTGGCATTTAAAAGTTCAAATACGCTGCCATAACCGCCTCCCGCAATCCGCACCACATCATAAGGAATGGCTGTGGGAATTCCAAGAACAAAAGCTGTACGGGCCAGTTCCCGTTCACGATGAATCTCCGGCAGCGAATCGGGCTTTAAATATACTTTTACAATAGTATCGGGATCAATGCGGTAAACCTTCCCGTTGGCTCCTTGGCCAATCATTTCACAGCCCTCTACCGAAATGGTGCGGTATGCTTTTTGAATATCCATCATTTCGGTAAACCCAGTCATGTCAAAAATCTCATAAACTTCGGGAGATGCACCTACAATTTTTGTATCCGGCACAGCTTTTTTCAGCCGCAGGACAATCCGCAGACCGGCGCTGGAGATATATTGGAGCGTTTCGCAGTTAAGCAGAATGGTTTCTGCAGGGGTTTCCGCACGTGCCGCATTAATCTCATTTTCCACAGCGCCGGCATTCGTCGAGTCAATACGCCCCTGCAAGCAAATAGTTAAAGAATTTCCATCTCCATGAAAATCAATGTGCTGCATCAGTATGCTCCTCCTTCAAAAACGGCTTTCACCAGACGATCGTATTCTCGCCAAGCAGGTTCGTCGCTCAAATCACACAGCAGTTTGGCAATCGTACGGTAGTACCAATGTTGACTGGCAGGATCCTTTTGATTAAACTCCTGCCAAAGTCTTTCGCCGCGCCAGAGATACATACGAAAAAAGGAACGCATATTGGAAAGTTTGTCTCCCAGCCAGATCATTTTGACTGCCCGGTCCGTTGCATTCTCCAACACCTTCAAGGATTCGGTTTTTCGTTCATACCACGTTTCCCCTGCTGGCCGTTCTTCCTTTTTATCCTCTGTTTCTGCCGCTACCAGTGCCGCTACGCGACTGCCAAACAATCTTTCGATTTCTTCCAGGGTGGTAGGTGTATCTTCCACCGTATCATGGAGAACAGCAGCAGCCAAAATCTCCTCATCGCCGGTCATCGTACCGACGATGGCTGCAACCTCCATAGGATGCAGGATATACGGTGCATTTTCTGTTTTTCGCGCCATGCCGCTGTGGGCATTAACAGCAAAGACAATCGCTTCTTCAAACACTGACATACCTAGCC
>JAFOJR010000120.1 GCA_017420125.1 Oscillospiraceae bacterium
AGTTTCCACCCCCTGCAGAAGCAGGAACGCGTTAAACGGGGAAATCGCCGCGCCGGTGTCCCGCAGAAGAATGGCGCGAATGTAGGTAACGAACGCCGCCGGCCCCACCGCGTCGTAGAAGGAAACGCCGTGATAGCTGGGGTTCGGGTCGGCAATGTTCGGATATTTCCCGCTTGCCTTCCAGTTGAACTTCCCGGACTCCACGATAATGCCGCCCAGCGTGGTGCCGTGACCGCCGATGAATTTGGTGGCGGAATGAATTACGATGTCCGCGCCATGCTCAATGGGGCGGATGAGATACGGCGTTCCGAATGTGTTGTCAATCACCACCGGCAGCCCGTTCTGATGGGCCATTTCCGCCACGGCGTCGATATCCGGAATGTCGCTGTTGGGATTGCCGAGGGTCTCGAGAAAAACCGCTCTCGTGTCCTCCGTAATGGCCGCCTTGACTTCATCCAGGTTGTGAATGTCCACAAAAGTGGTTTGGATGCCGTACTGGGGAAGGGTGTGCGACAGCAGATTGAACGTGCCGCCGTAGATCGTCTTCTGGGCTACGATATGTCCGCCGTTGGCGGCAAGCGCCTCGATGGCATAGGTGATGGCCGCCGCGCCAGACGCCAGCGCCAGAGCCGCGCTGCCTCCCTCCAGTGCCGCAAGCCGTTTCTCCAGCACCTCCTGGGTGGAGTTGGTCAGCCGTCCGTAAATATTGCCCGGGTCAGCCAGACCGAACCGGTCGGCGGCGTGCCTGCTGTTGTGAAATACATAAGAAGTAGTCTGATAAATGGGAACGGCGCGGGCGTCTGTTGCCGGGTCGGCCTGTTCCTGTCCAACGTGCAGCTGCAAAGTCTCAAATTTATATTCACTCATGATTTTTCTCCTTTTCCCTGTTTTCCTTTTCCTGTTTTATTTTTCCTGTTTGATCTGATCCGGTTTCCGCAGTAAAAAACCGGGGGCTTCGCTGGAAGCTCCCGGGCAAATGGCAAAATCAGAACAAAAAACACTTATGTCCCACTGTCTTGAGGCGCACGGACTGCATGGCCGAACGCCCCAGCCATATCATATGCCCGGGAGCATCGCATTCGACACCACAGAATGGTATGCTGTCTGCAAATCACGGTTCCGACCATCTTTTACGCCTCCTTCGCTTGAACTGCTTTTATTATAATCTGAGCCGGTTCATCTGTAAATTCGTTCCTATTTATCGCCGGTGATAAGCAGCGCTTATCACCGGCGTGAGAAATCCCCAGCCCCAAACAGGAGCCGTCTTATTTTGCTGGCATGTCAGAGCTCCTTAAATTCCAGGAGCCTGGCAACATACCGCTCCCCATACATGGTCAGCGGGCTTCCCTTTCTTGTGATATATCCGATGGTAAGGGGGTCTTCCTCCTTCAGCTTGATGGCCACAAGCCCCTGCAGGATCGCGTCCTCCCCCGAAAGCATCCCCGAGCCGATGGAATACCCGTTCAGCTCCGCTATGATTTCCATGGAGGTGGCTCTGTCGTCGGATTTCACCATCTTGTCAAACGCATAATCCGCCATCGCCTCTTCGGTCAGATAGAACTTGCTGTCGTCCGTCTGGTCAAACGAGATGCACGGATAGTCCCCCATCTCGTCAATGGAAATCTCCTCTTTCCCGGAAAACGGATGGTCCTTCCACACATAGACATACGTGTCCCGCTTCATGAGAGGCGTAAAGTCCAGCTGATAGTCCCGGAAAAACTTTTTGATCACCGCTTCATTGGACGCGGAAAAGGAAACGATTCCCACCTCGCTTTTCAGGCTTCTCACGTCTTCCAGCACTTCTTTTGTCTTCGTTTCGTGAATGGCAAAGACAAATTTGTCCGGCTCCGTTTCCCGGATCACATCGGTAAACGCCTTGATGGCGAAGTTATAATGCTGGGTGGAAACAGAAAAGTGTTCCTTGCCGCTGTCCCGGGACAGATACCGTTCCTCCAGAATCTCATACTGTCCCACCGCTTTCTTCGCGTAGGAGAGAAACTCTCTGCCGGCGTCCGTAAGGGAAATTCCCTTGTTGGTTCGTTCAAAAATCAGGATGCCCAGTTCTTCCTCCAGATCGTGAATGCTGGCGGACAGCGCCGGCTGTGATACATATAATTTTGTTGAAGCCTCACGCATGGAGGAGGACCCGGCCACTTCAAGCACATATTTCAGCTGATTGATATTCATCTTTTCACCTCATTGCCGCTTTTTTGCGTTCGTTGAGAGCCCGCGTCTCTCTTTCCGTTTTCAATCCATCCCGGCGGGACCGCGCCCGTCCGGTTCCCGGGCCCCGGGGGACCGGCTTCCGTCTCCATTGTACCCCATCCGGACTCTTTTTTTAAGAGGGAGAGAGCATTTTTCCATCGTGTCCGTGTTTCTTGAGACGCCGCCCATGGTTTTAAAGAAAAAAAAGCGCCCCGCCGTCCGGCGGGGCGCTTGTCGTATTCTGCTTTATCCTTCGATCATGATGGTTTTCCGTTCCGGCAGTTTGGGCTGCTGCTTTTTGGGGATGGTCAGGTTCAAAACACCGTCCTCAAACTTGGCGGCCACATCCTCTTCCGTGATGCTCTCGCCCACATAGAAGCTTCGCTGCATGGCGCCGGCGTACCGCTCGTGGCGGAGGACCTTGCCTTCGTTCGTCTCTTTCTTCTCTTCAAAGTTCTTTGCCGCCCCGACGGTCAGATAACCGTTTTCAAGGCTCAGCGTCAGCTCATCCTTCTTGAAACCGGGCAGGTCAATGTCCAGTTCATAATGATCTTCATGCTCGCGGACGTCTGTCTTCATCTCTCGTGCCGCGCGCCTGCCATACAGTTTTTTCTCGATGTTTTGGAACTCCGGAAATGCGGGAAATCCAAACCAGTCATCAAACAAATTCTCTCCAAAAATACTCGGCAACATAAGTCATACCTCCTTACAAAACTCATATCTTGCCTTTTGAGCATCAGGAGCGGAGTTCTTCATTTGATCTCTGTTCCCTTGTTCTGTCTCTATTATAACACTGTTTTTAGCACTGTCAAGGCGAGAGTGCTAATTCTTCCGTGAACTTTCTGTGAACATTTTTTGTATCAAAAATGAACGGTTTGGCGCCCCCAAAACCGAAACTTTCATCCCGGCCGGACGGCCTCTTTTCCCGCGTTCCGAAAACCCCAGCGGCAGAAAGAGAAGGAAATCCTGCAGAAATACAGCCGGAATGTCAAAAATATATGATCTTTTGCGTCAAAGCCGTCGAATCACCTGGAAACGGCAAAAAAGAGTTTGCAAAGAATGTCTCTGTGTGGTAAGATAGAAGCAATCTTTTTGCATGCAAACTGTAAGAGAAAATGAATGATTTTTCCCTTGCAGTTTCAATGATTACAGAAAGCGCATGTTGAAAGCGGTTTCCTGTTTTTGATAAGACCCATCCTGTTCGCGCTTTCAATCTGCGTTTTCAAGGAGATGAAAAAGTTTGCCTGTTTTACTTGAAACAAAAGGATGTCAGATGACCTTCAAGGGCCTTCAGGCTGTGAAGGATTTCACGGTGACCATCGAGGAAGGCAGGATCTACGGTTTGATCGGGACAAACGGCGCCGGCAAAACCACCGTAATCAACATGCTTTCCGGGGTTCTGGTTCCCACCGCCGGGGAGATTTATTATAACGGAAAAAACACCACCGGCTGGAAACCGGACCGGGTCGCCAAAGCCGGCATCGTCCGCACCTACCAGAACCTTCGTCTGTTCAGCAAGATGACCGCTCTGGAAAATGTGATCATCGGGGCCCAGATGCACCGGAAATACAATTTTGTATCCGGCCTCATCCACGATCGGAAATTCAAACGAAGCGAAGCGAAGTATCGGGAGACGGCCATGCACATGCTGGAGGTCATGGACATCGCCCAGTACGCGGACGCCGAGGCCGGTTCTCTGCCCTACGGGTGCCAGCGGCGTCTTGAAATCGCCCGGATTCTGGCCGCGGACCCCAAGCTCCTTCTGCTGGACGAGCCCGCCGCGGGGATGAACCCCCAGGAGAGCCAGGACCTGGTCCAGACCATTCGTCAGGTCCAGAAGGAGTTTGACGTGACGATTCTTTTGATCGAGCACGACATGAAAGTCATCATGAGTTTGTGCGAACATATTTTTGTCATGGCTACCGGTGAAGTGATCGCAGACGGAACACCCGACGAGATCCGTAGTGACGCCAAGGTCATTGCCGCTTATTTGGGGAGGTCTGTCTGATGCTGAAAATACAGGATTTAGTCGTCAAATACGGCGGCATCACGGCGGTGGACGGCATCTCTCTGGAGATCGGACAGGGAGAAACCGTGGCGCTGATCGGCGCCAACGGCGCCGGAAAGAGCACCACCCTTCAGGCCGTGTCCTCTCTTGTGAAAATCGCCTCCGGCAAGATTTTCTTTGAGGGAAAAGACATCACCAAGGCCGGCGCGGACGCCATTGTCAAAATGGGTCTGGTCCACGTGCCGGAAGGCCGCCAGATTTTCACCAGGCTCTCCGTGGAGGACAATCTCCGCATGGGGGCCTATCTGAGCAAAGACAAAAAACGGGATGAAAAAAACCGGGAATGGGTGATGGATCTGTTCCCCATTCTGCGGGAGCGGGCCCGGCAGGTGGCCGGGACCCTTTCCGGCGGCGAGCAGCAGATGCTTGCCATCGGCCGCGCGCTGATGAGCAATCCCAAAATGCTGCTTCTGGACGAGCCCTCCATGGGCCTCTCCCCCATTATCACCCAGCAGGTCTTTCAGGTGCTCCGAAAGCTGAAGGAGGAGGGAATCACCATTTTCCTGATCGAGCAGAATGCGTATGACGCGCTGGAAATCTCCGAACGCGCCTACATCATGGAAAGCGGACGGATTACCCTGTCCGACAGAAGCGACGTTTTGATTTCGGACGAACGTGTCAAAGACGCATATCTGGGAGGTGCCGTATGACGCTGTCTTATATTCTCACCATTTTGG
The DNA here is from genome assembly GCA_017420125.1 of Oscillospiraceae bacterium. Taxonomy (GTDB): domain Bacteria; phylum Bacillota; class Clostridia; order Oscillospirales; family Oscillospiraceae; genus RGIG529. Next base: position 4,951 of record JAFOJR010000120.1, read on the forward strand.
TCAGCGGCCTGAAACTGGGTGCCATTTACGCCATTGTGGCAATCGGCTATTCCATCGTTTACGGCATCCTGCGCCTGATCAATTTCGCCCACGGCGACATTATGACCGTCGGCATTTACATCATCCTTGTTTTAATGAACCGGGCCGGGCTTCCCATTTACGTCTCCATCCTCGCGTCCGTCGCGATCAGTGTATTCGTCGGCCTGCTGATCGAGCGGCTGGCCTACCGCCCGCTTCGGGACGCCACGGAGGAAACCACGCTGATTTCTTCATTGGCTGTCTCCGCCCTGCTGCAGAACATTCTGCTGCTCTGCTTCGGCGCCCAGCGCCAGCCGTTTATGCTCCCCGGCTTTTTGACACAGGGACATACCATTGGTTCTGTCAACTTCACGAACATCAATATCATCACGTTTATCATCACCGCTATCTTCCTTGTGGCCCTGTTCCTTCTGCTTTCCAAAACGAAGATCGGCATCGCCATGCGGGCCTGCTCTGAAAATATGAAAGCGGCGCGCCTGATGGGCATCAGCGTCAACAAGGTCGTCATGGTGGCCTTTGCCATCGGGTCCGGCATGGCGGTCATCGCCGGCTTCCTTCTGGCAGGGGAATATAAAACGGTCTATCCCAGCCTGGGCTTTGTCCCCGGTCTGAAGGCCTTCTGCGCGGCTGTCATCGGCGGCATCGGAAGCCTTGGCGGCGCGGTTGCCGGCGCCTTTATCATCGGTGTCACGGAAATTTTATTCGCCGGTTTGATGCCAACCAGCTATACTGCCTATCGTGATGCATTTGTATTCCTGCTGATGGTCGTTGTTCTGCTGTTCCGGCCCAACGGACTGTTTGGCAGCACGAAAGGAGAGCGCAGCTGATGAAAACGAATGTCAAATTAAGGGACTGCAATCTGTTCCGTCTCGTATGCTTTATTATCATTCCCTTATTATTTCTTGTTTTCTGTGCATTGCAGCCCAAGAGCTATATCACAGGTCTGGTGATCACCGCGGGGATCTACATCGTCTTATGCGCCAGCCTGAACCTGATCAACGGATTTTCCGGCATGTTCTCCATGGGCCACGCGGCATTCATGGCAATCGGCGCATACCTGTCCGCCTTTCTGACCCTCAGCGCCAATGTAAAAATGAACATGACTCCCGGTCTCCCCGGCTGGCTGATCCACGCCCAGCTCCCCTTTGGGGTTGCCTTGATTATCGGCGGTCTGGCCGCGGCGCTGGTTGCGGTCATCATCGGCTTCCCCGTCGTGCGGACCAAGGGGCATTACCTGTCTGTTGTCACGCTGGCGCTGATCGTCGTGGTCCGCGCGGTCATAGACAACCAGGACAAGCTGACAAGCGGCTCCCGTGGGCTCAAGGGCATTCCCACAAAATCCACCATCCTGACCGTCTATATCGTGGTCATCATCACCCTCTTCCTCCTCTATCGGATTGTCCGCTCGGATTACGGGCGCGGGCTGGTGGCCATGCGGGACGACCCCACCGCGGCCCAGACTTTGGGAATCAATCTGGTAAAGAAAAAGATTTCCTGCTTTGCCATCAGCGCGTTTTTCGCCGGCGTGGGCGGCGGCCTCTGGGCCCACTATCTGACGGCCATTTCCGGCGCCAGCTTTTATTTCACCAAAAGCTTTGACATTGTGGAAATGAGCATCATCGGCGGCATGTTCACCCTAAGCGGCTCCATTCTGGGCGCCTTGTTTTACACCGTCGTCCCCGAATTTCTCGCCCCCCTTGAAAACGGGCTGAGAATCGGCGGCCTGCAGCTGCCCAGCATGTTCGGCCTGTCCAATATCATCATGGCCCTCTTCCTGATTTTCCTGATCATCTTCCGCCGTCAGGGGCTGATGGGCCGCAGCGAACTCCTTTTGGACAGCTGGTTCTCCAAGGACACCTATCTTGCCCTGTTCCGCAAAAAAGACTACGCAAGGCTTGCGGAAGGCTTTTTAAACCTCTTCCGAAGGAAGAAAAAAGCGGAATCATAATCGTTTGCACATGCGTTTGAAACGCATTTGCATATAAAAATCCCTTTTGAAAAAAAAGAACTGCAAAAGGGAAAGTGAAAAAGGAGGAATATTTCATGAAAAAAATAGCAACCCTCTTGCTTGCATTGGCCATGGTGTTCGCTTTGGCTGCCTGCGGTGCAGGCGGCGGCAACGGCGGCACGGATGACGCTTCCGCTGCTCCCACCGAGGAAGCAAACGGCGGCGGCGCTGCCGTGACAGGCGACGTCATCAAAATCGGCGGTATCTTCAACGTAACCGGCGACCAGTCTTCCATCGACGCGCCCGCCCAGAAGGCATTCGCCCTTGCCGTTGACGAAATCAACGCAAACGGCGGAATCAACGGCCGGAAAGTGGAAGCTGTTTTCTATGACGGCCAGACCGACACCGCTGTCTGCGCTTCCGATGCAAAGAAACTGATCGACAACGACGGTGTCATTGCAATCGGCGGCCTGTCTGACAGTGACTACGCCTATGCAGCCGGTGCTGTTGCACAGGAAGCCGGAATCCCCATTGTCTTCTCCGGCGCCACCACCCCCGACATCCCTGATGTCGTCGGCAACTGCGCATTCATGACCGCTTTCGGCGATGACGTCTGCGCACATGCTGCAGCCGAATATCTCTACAACGAGATGGGCGCAAGAACCGTTTATGTCCTCACCGACACGTCCATGAGCTACACATCCAACCTCTCCGCCTATTTTGTGGAACGCTTTAAAGAACTCGGCGGCGAAGTAACATTGGAAGACCACTTCTCTTCCGGCGACTATGACTTCTCCGCTCAGATTCAGCGTTACCTGGCAACCGGCGAAACCGACGCCATGTTCATGTCCACCGGTCCCGACGACGCTTCCACTGTCATTGAGCAGTACCGCAGCGCAGGCGCCACCGCTCCCATGATCTCCGGCGACGGCTGGGATGCTGACCTCTGGGGCGTTGCAGGCGATCTGGCAAACAAGGACGTCTATGTCTGCACCCACTACTCCACCGGTGACACAAGCGAAACCGTTCAGCACTTCATCGCCGCTTACACCGAAAAGTACGGCATTGCGCCTGAAAACGCATTTGCCGCTCTCGGCTATGACTGCGCACAGATCCTGTTCAAGGCCATCGAAGCCTGCGGCGACGACATCACTGCTGAAAACATCCGCACAAACATCGAAGCAATCAACGGCCTGGTCTGCACCACCGGCACCATCTCCTACACGGCGGACAACCACGTCCCCGACAAGACTGTCGTTGTGACCCAGTCTGTTGACGGCGCTTTGAAGTTCATCACCAACATCTAATTTACATCATACTTTGCCCACAATTTGAATCCAACCGTGGCGCCGTCCCGTTTCCGGACGGCGCCATTCTTTTATACCAGAGATATATTTTTCATATTCGAAAGAAGGGATTGTTATGGCAAATCATGAATTATTAAAACTCACTTCCCATCAGGTGCGAAGCGGCGGCTACGACAAGGCCATCCTCTCCGTCG
>JAFOJR010000121.1 GCA_017420125.1 Oscillospiraceae bacterium
CTGTGTTTCACCTGTTTCCCAACGGCTAACCGCTTGTCTTGTTACCATCACTCTCTCCGCCATTTGTTCTTGTGTCAGATTGTGCTTTTCACGTAGACTTCTAAGTATATCCCGAATTTCCATCATGATTAACTCCTATCAAATTTTTATAGTTGTATCATACCAATCTGCCACGATAAAAACAAGCAACCTGCTGTTGCCTTTGGTTGAAAAACTATCTCGCTTAGCCTCCCAGCTTACATTTAAAAGCCCGCCGACATCAAATATAATCTTTCCTGCGTACAAATAAAACATCTTATCTTGTCGTGCTATCGCAACGCCTTTTTCAAATGCCTTCCGACACTCTTGGAGATCCTAATAAGTCCATCAGATTCCCGGATCGCATCAAGTACAGGCGTCAACTCGTGCGGCAGGTGCAACACCCTTTGTTCTCCTCCTTTCTACACCCAAATCAGGAAATACAGCCTGTATATTTCTCCAAATGGAAGAGATTAAATTGTTTTATAACCGCGCCGACGATTCTGCACCCTTTGCAGCTTTTGTAATCAATGTATCCACACTCCAGCCCTTTCTCAGACCGGCGTTGACCACAATGACCTTTTTACGCATGCCCAGTGCTTCTATCCAACAATTTTTTTACTTCTATTCCTGTCTTGAACGCGTCCGCAACTTTATCGCCAAGTGTCATATATTCACCCTGCTCTTCATCATAGATAATCGGCTGGAGCCTGTTCAATAGGATTCTTCCGTTCTCGTCTAAAATGTTCTCATCAGCCAGAATATTCTTCACTTCGCCTGTTATCTGCATATGACTGCCAATAGTAACCGTGTGAACAACCTTACATTCCAATGACAATAAAAGCTCGTTAACAATCGGTGCATAGACCATTTTTGCATCGCTTACAGTAAATCCGATATTTTTCAATTTGTCTGTGTTATAACCGGATTCCACACCGAGATAGTCCGTCTCCTTGACCTGATCTACACTTGGAAAGCCAAGGACAAATGCTTTGCTTTTCAATATGCTCTGCAATGTTTTTCTCCTCTGTGTGGCGTTGATAGCAATGGTCACACATGGTGGCACATGGCTGCTCACCATGTAAAAAGCCAGCGTACAGGCATCCGCTTTTCTTTCTTCATCATATGCAGAAACAATCACCGTTTCTGTTGGAGCCACAACTGCACGGAGTTTCAATTCTTTCTTTGCCATCATGCTCTCCTCACTTGATTCGTTTTAAACCGTCACTGTGGCGATATATTCCATATCTTCATCGGTTGTTATGCCCGGATCAGTTATTGCAAATGTACCGCCTGCCACGCTCATAAAATGGCAAAGGGCAATCCCCATATCGATCTTTTGTACGTCCCACGCCACTTTTCTGATATAATTCTGCGCACGTTTTTTATAAAAATGAAAAACATTTCCCCTTCTGACTACACGCCAGGGCTGTATATTAACGGCAGACGGAGCCCACCGAACCGCTTCTAATAGATTATCTGAATCCTCCCCATTCAACGGCTTTGAAAAATCCTCATCAAAGAACAGTTCAGATACTGCAAGTCTTTCATCCGCGTGAACAGCCTTTCGCAATTTAACCTCTACTTCCGACTTTTCTTTTGCGGGATAACCCAACGGACTTACGATCATCATGATCTCGTGCTCACCCGTTCCTGCTGCTTTTTCGAACAACTCCCGCTTCATGGTGCCTCCAATCCATGTCGTTCCGATTCCCAGCGACCAGGCATACAGCACCATTTTCTCGAAGGAATATCCAAACGCCTCCTCACAGTGCGCCACTTTGGGCACCTTTGCGGCAATGTAAATCTGTTCTCCTTCGATCACCGGGCTGAAAAGCCCGTTTTCTTTTGCATCGAGCAGAATAAACTCAACAGGAATCTCATAAGGATTGCGGATCGCAGCAATATAGGAACAAAGTTTTTCTCTGTCCTCTGCCGAGAGCATTCTGCCATCAAAAGTTCTAACGCTTTTTCTTGTTTTGATCAATTCCATCATGTTCACTTTGCATACCTCCGTTCCAATGAAGCCCTATTCACTTGCCTGAACAATATCTTCTACGTTCATGTGTTCATCTTGGAAACGCGCTGCGCTTGTTCTTTTTTGCGGATCGCGTTCTGCGAACAATTATGAAGGCAGGTATAACAGATCCCACCATGGTCATAGAGTCCTACTTTATTCGTTGCCGCAATATTGTTCGTCAGGCAAATTTTCACGATTTTTCTTCTGCACATGTTCGCTTTTTCTTGCTTTTCTTTTGTTTTTTTTTGCCTATTTGTGCTGTTCTTTCCACGCTTTGATCTGTTCCAGTCGTTCTTTAAATCTCTGTTCCAAACCCTGGTTCGTGGGGCGATAGTACACCCGATCCAGTAAAGAATCCGGCAGACAACGCATATCTGTCAGTTTTTCCTCCGCATCATGGGCATACTGGTATCCTTTTCCGTAACCCACCTCGCGCATCAGTTTTGTAACCCCGTTGCGTATGTGGAGAGGAACCGGTTCCGCCAGTTGGGACAGCGCGTCCCGTTTGGCGTTTTCATAAGCGGTATACAGAGCATTGGACTTCGGTGCCAGAGAAAGATAGACTACTGCTTGTGTCAAATGGACAGTACACTCCGGCATTCCAATCAAGTGGCAAGCCTGGTATGCCGCCACTGCCAGTTCTAAGGCGCGGGGGTCAGCCAAACCTATGTCTTCACTGGCAAATCGGGTTACACGGCGGGCAACATAAAGTGGATCCTCCCCTGCTTCCAACATCCGAGCCAGCCAATAAACCGCTGCATCAGGATCGGAGTTCCGCATGGATTTATGAAGAGCGGAAATAAGATTATAATGTTCTTCCCCATCTTTATCGTATAATAAAGACTTCCGAGAAGTGCACTGCTCTACGTTCTCTTTCGTCACTGTAGTCACGTCTTTTTCCAAATCCCCATTGAGAACTGCCATTTCTAAAGTGGATAAAGCTGTCCGTGCATCCCCATTGGCAAAGTTTGCAATGAGGTGAAGAACATCTTCTTCAATCACAATTTTCTGGCCGCCAAACCCTTTGGGGCTTTTCAAGGCACGGTGAAGAAGCTCCATAAGTTCTTCCTCTCCGAGTCCTTTGAGCACAAAAACCCGGCATCGAGACAAAAGCGCCCCATTGACCTCAAAAGAGGGATTTTCCGTGGTGGCGCCAATCAGGATAATACTTCCCTTCTCAACAAA
>JAFOJR010000122.1 GCA_017420125.1 Oscillospiraceae bacterium
ATCCCCTGTAGATCCGGTGCGCGGATACGAAGCACCGCCAGTGGCCAAAATTACACTATGACAGGGGAAAAATTCGCCGCGATCAGTTTGCACACCGGTAACTGCCCCGTTTTCCTGCTGAACAGAAGAAACTCGTGCCTGCACAATGGAAACACCTTGTTGTTTCAATGCGCGGCGGAGAAAAGCGACAATATCGGCAGCCCGATCCGACTGCGGAAAGACGCGATTGCCTCGTTCCGTCTTCAAAGGGACCCCAAGAGAAGTGAAAAAGCGCATGGTTTCTTCTGGCGGAAAGCGGGAAATGGCACTGTAAAGAAAGCGGTTTCCCCGCGGGATGTTCTGCAGCACCTCGCTGGATGCACAATGATTGGTAACATTGCAGCGGCCTTTTCCGGTAATTGCCAGTTTTTTCCCCAGCACCGGATTGCGTTCCATTAATAAGACGCTGGCCCCGGCTTCTGCAGCGGAAACAGCGGCCATCATACCGGCGGCACCGCCTCCAACGACAATAATTTTATCCTTTGTCTGTTTCACTTTTGGTGTAAACCTCATATTCTTCCCAAATTTGCTCCAGTGTTTCAAAAGCGCGAGAAATTTTATCCATGCGCTTTTGTGCTGTTGCTGCCAGCAGCGCGTTGACCAAACTGAGAGGAGCAACGAGAGAGTCCAGAAAAGAAACCATATCGCTTTTGGCAAACAGGCTGTATGTTGCAAAAGAAGAAAGGGGGGAACCATTGTTGTCTGTAATCGCAATGGTGGTTGCGCCCCGGTCATGGGCAAACTGCATGGTTTTTGCCGTCCGGTTGGAATAACGGGGAAAGCTGATGCCAATAAACACATCCTCAGGAGAAATGCGGAACACTTGTTCAAACACTTCACTGACGGAGTTGGAATGGATCAGCACAACGGAATCAAACATCAAATTGAGATAGAACCCTAAAAAGCTGGCAATAGAAGAAGAAGACCGAACGCCCAAAATATAAATGCGTTTTGCTTTTACAATTGAATCCACGGCGCCCTCAAAGCTGACCCGATCCACTTCCTCTAAAGTGGTGCGCAGCCGGTCTACGTCAGAGTGGATGACCTGGGATAAGATATCCTGGTTTCCCAGGCGGTCGTTGCTGATCTCAATTCGCTGTATGCTGGTAAGCTTGTTGCGCACCATATCTTGCAAGGCACGCTGCATTCCAGGGTATCCGTCATACCCGAGTTCCGCGGCAAATCGAACGACAGTAGATTCACTGACGCCGACGGCCTGTCCAAGTTGGTTGGCAGTGATGAATGCTGCTTTGTCATAAGAATTTGAAATATATGCGGCAATTCGCTTCTGCCCCTTGGAAAAATGGGCAGCGTTTGCAGCAATTACCGAAAGAATATCTTTCGACATGGAAGCGCCTCCCTTTATCATATTATCCATTTTATCATAGCTTTAAACAGGAAAAAAAGCAAGCGTATTTTCACTGCGCCTGTAAGAAAAGCTGTGCATAAAAGGAGCCAATGGAACAAAAATATCATACACTATATTGGTATGCTTTGCAAGAGATGCCGCAAGACGGCCGGCAGGGCAGGCCGAATCTTTACAAGCAATTTGATTTGGCAAGGGAGGAGCCATTGATTGTATGATATATTATTTCTTCCAGTTCCGTTCGCTCACATATGCCCAGCGAGGGGAACGTGCATTGAAACGTGCAGGAATTTCTGCATATATTGTCCGCGCACCGCAAAAGATCGCAAAAAGCGGATGCAGTTATGCAGTAAAGGTTTCCCAGCATAACCTTTGGTCTGCACAGTCTTTGCTGAAAGAAAAAGGGATTTCTTTTCTAAAACTGTATCGTTTGGAAAGCACCGGAGAATATCAAGAGGTGACGCTGTGATTTATTTCGACAGTGCGGCTACAACGCTGCAAAAACCCCAGGCCGTGCGAAAGCAGGCGGCCTATGCCATTCACCACTTATCCAGTCCCGGACGGGGCGGATATGCGGCTGCAGTGAAAGCGGAGGAAACCGCATTCTCCTGCCGGGAAGCAGCAGGGAAGCTGTTTCATCTTTCTCCTGAACGGGTAGTATTTACCTCGAGTGCGACCCACGGGCTGAACCTGGCAATTAAAAGCGTGGTTCATCCAGGAGATCAAGTGTTAATTTCAGGCTATGAACACAATGCCGTCACACGTCCCCTATATGCCATTCCCCGCGTGGTCTGCCGCATCGCGGCAGCACCGCTGTTTCAGCCGGAAGCCATGCTGGAAGCGGTGCGCGCCGAATTGGCAGCCGGAGTTTCCGCTGTTGTGTGCACACATGTGTCAAATGTGTTTGGATACGTGCTTCCTATGGATGAAATTGCAGCACTTTGCCAGAGATATCATGTGCCATTGATTGTGGACGCATCCCAGTCTGCAGGTGTTTTGCCGGTGGATTGTGACGGTTGGAGAGCTGCTTACGTGGCAATGCCGGGGCACAAAGGATTATATGGACCCCAGGGCACCGGTCTGCTGCTTTGCGGCCGGGGAACAGAGCCGCAGCCGCTTTTGGAAGGTGGAACAGGCAGCATGTCAAAACAAAGAGAGATGCCGGACTTTCTGCCGGATCGTTTGGAAGCAGGCACCCACAATATGCCGGGAATTGCCGGCTTGCTGGAGGGAATTCGGTTTGTTTCCCGACAGGGTACGGAAAAAATGATCAACCATGAATGGCGTTTGATCCAGCAGGCAGCCAAAGGAATGTCCTGCATAACAGGGATTCGCCTCTTCCGATCCACACATCAGGCGCAACAAT